>JBHNNM010000446.1:0-2195 GCA_048563625.1 Gammaproteobacteria bacterium
TTTCCCTATCTTATGGATGGGTACTACGACGGCGTGTTTCCACTCAGCAGGAATCGTACCCCCGTCCCAGCACCTCTGGAAGAAGCCGAGTAGAGTCTTAAGAAAAGACTCAGGCACCTCCATCAGCATCTGGTACGAGACGATGTCCAGCCCAGTGGAAACTTTCACTTTCTTGATCGAGGCTAGCGCCCGTTTCAGCTCAGTGCAGGTCAAAGGGGAGTTGACCGGTAAGCTGTCGTCCGCCGCCTGATCGAAGTAGACTGCCTCCCTTTCGCGTCGGAACTGACGCCTGTCGGCGGGGAGGTTTTCAGTGTTGCTGGCCTCGGCGAAGGCTTCCGCGAAGGCGTCCGCCTTGGCCTGGTCAGTGGTGTAGACCCGATTGTCCTTGTGCAGGTCAAAGTTGGGGGCAACGTACTGCTGTTTCATCTTTTTGATTTTTTTCCAAACAGAGCCAAGGTCTGTTTTACCGGCTGAGACAGAGTCCGAAAAAGCTAACCAGTAGTCTCTCTTGGCCCGGGCTGTAACCTTATTACAATTCCTGTTGGCTAGTTTCATTTCTGCGTGTGTTTCAGCAGTTTGGTTTCTACAGTAGATTTTGTAAAGTTTTCGTTTGGTTCGGACGGCCTCTTCGCAGTCTGCGTTCCACCAGGGGTTGCTTCCCGGTCGTGCCGTGCCACCGCTGGTGGTGGGTATGGCAACCCTGGCCGCTTCCAGAAGCGAAGAGACTATCCGGCTGTTAACGTTCTCCAGGTCCGGCTGGTCAACGTCTATGTCGGCGGATCTCAGTTCGGCCCGGAACAGGTCCCAGTCAGCCGATTCGTACCTGAACCTGCTTACTGGCGCGGAACTCCCTATGTCAGCCGCATGGGTCATGCTGATGGTGATGGGAAGGTGATCGGAGGAGAGGGTATCCACCCCAACCTCCCACCCCACTCCACCAGCCAGGTCCGCTGAAGCGAAGGTTAAGTCAATAGCCGACGGCCTCTGATCCGAGCGATCCGGAATGCGAGTCGAGGATCCGTCGTTAAGGATAACGAAACAACTGTCGTTGATCTGTGAAGTTAGGGCCGGAGAGGAACTCTCCCAGCCCCGCTCCCAGCATCTGTCACGTACATTAAAATCCCCCATCACCACACAACCGCCTTTCCCGCCCAGTCCCGATAGCCACTCAAAGCTAGTGCAGGGGGTCGGGGTGTAGCAGTTGACTATGGTGACATCGGGGTTTCCTTTAACTCGCACTCGTACCGCACAGGTATAGCCGTTGGCAGGGCCCGCCGTGTCCGCTACAATGGAAAAATTCATGTGTAATCTAACGTAGATACAGACCATCACCCTTCCGTCCGGAGACGTCGGTCCACACACCGGCGGGTGATAGTATCCCTCCAGGTGGGGCAGCTTCTGAGGCTGGCAGTTCAGGGACTGTAGACTAAGAAGATCAAAGTTATTTGTGGAAATGTATTGGACGATATAATCCAGCGTAGTTGTAATGGAACGGCAGTTCCATTGTACCACTCTTAATCCCTTATACTTGACGGATTAGACAGAGGGTTAAATCACAACTTACGTTAGTTGAAAGTCGGTCCGCTAACAGATAACGGGAGACAACTTATCACCGGCCGGGGCCTCTAGCACCCCCGCCAACACCAACATCAGGTCGAGAGGGCGGGACATGGAGGGTGTCTGCCGCTTCTGGCCAGTGATCTTATTAAAAACTGCCGTCAGGATGCTCAGCAAAGGTGCACAGTCTCCTGATTGTCTGGTCTCCAGCAGACTCAGCATGAGCTTCCAGAGGAAACCGTCCAGGGACAGGGTCTCATCTAGCTTCTCGTGTAAGTCTACCTTAGACTTGGTGTATAGCTGATCCAGCTCAGTACCCAGGTCAACTTTCTGGCGACTGTTGCTGAGTTCTTCCATCAGCCTCCTGTTCTTTTGCTGCTCTAGGAGCAGTTGGTATTGCAGGGCGGTTTTTTCCATCACCGCCCTACTTCCCTTCTTCCTTCGGGTAGAACCTTTCGGTTGTTGCTTGCTGGGGGCCTCGGCTTCAGTGCCAGAGGTCGCACCACGACTCTTTGTAGAGGTAGGAGGGGCGGCAAAGACGGTTGGTTCCTCTGCTAGCGGACTCACGGGCCCGTCCCCCCAGACACTGGAGACCTCCGAGATGCGGGACAGCAGTTCTGTCACCGCCCTGGAGGTCA
>JBHNNM010000447.1:0-2194 GCA_048563625.1 Gammaproteobacteria bacterium
TCCCTGGTTTTTGTCAGACGGTTAAAGAGTGTGGATTTACCTACATTGGGGCGCCCGACCAAGGCAATTACCGGTTTCATAACCTGATTATTTACTCGAAATTATTGGATTAAGCGTTCAGCGTTCAGCGTTCAGCGTTCAGCGTTCAGCGTTCAGCGTTCAGCGTTCAGCGTTCAGCGTTCAGATGATTTTATAAAGCGTATTGTTGTTATTCAACTTTATGTCTTATTTCAGTCACTATTTAATGCGTAATGCGGATAAGTCGCCGCCGTTGCCGTAGAAATATAATGTTCCGGCATCTGCCAGGGGCTGGACATGGAAGCCGTCGCCATCTACTTTTTCCCGGCCTATCAGTTCGCCGTCCTGCGTGGAGAGGACGTGGATATAGCCTTCAAAATCACCTACTACAACATAGTTATCAACTACTACCGGAGCGGTCAGTTTACGGTGAGCCAGTTTATCCTGTTTCCAGAGAAAATCACCAGTTACCCGGTCAACCGCCCAGATATTACTGTCCGCATCGGTAACATAGATATGGCGGTCATCTGACGCCATACCAGCATAGGAAGACATTTCCTTGGCCCAGAGAATTTCTCCTTCCAGAGCATCAATGGCAACAATCTGTCCCTGATAGGTGACAGCATAAAGTGCCCGTCCTATCAGGATAAGATTAGCATCAATATCCACCAGACGTTCAAGGTCGGAACGCCCCCGGGGGACTGCGGCATTGGCTTCCCATAACAGGCGGCCATGTTTAACACCAACCGCTGCAACTTTACCGCTGTCAAAGCCGGTAAATACCAGTTCCCGGCCGCCGATAATAGGACTACTGTTACCTCTTAAGGTCAGCACTGGTACTCCGCGGTCATAAACCCATAACTGGCCGCCGTCATTAATATCCAGACCGTACAGCCGACCGTCACAGGTACGCACGACCAGAAACTGATCCTGTATTAGGGGTGCTGATAACATTACGCTGCTGAGCTGTTTACGCCATAACTCGTTGCCATTTTCAGCATCCAGAACAATAATTACACCTCGGCTGTTACCGACGACAACAATACCCTGCCCTGCGCCGACACCACCGGTAATTTCTGTGTCCAGTTCTACCTGCCATTTAACAGCCCCGTTTTCAAGATTCAGGGCGCTGACCTGGCCTTCCCGGTCAACCGTGTAAATATCATAATCAACGATGGCCGGTTTAAGATTGAGCATAACTTCATCCAGCCCGACACCGACATTTTTGCTCCACTGCTGAGTGACTTTAGTGGTTTCATTAATGCCCTGTAGTTCAGTAGGCTGTATGGAATTATCCTCTCCGCCAAAAATACCGCAGCCGTTTAACAGGACACTGGCCAGCAGTACAACAACAAGAGACAGCATCCGCATCATTACGAATTTCCTAAATCATTACGTTTAATTTTAAGGATCTGGGCATTAGCACCTATTGCAGCATAGGCCTGTATGGCCTGATCATAAGCTGCTCTGGCTTCATTAATACGCTTTAAAGCCAGCAGAATGTCACCTTTTACTTCCAGATAATTGGGCTTAAAGCGGCCCTGATCGACATCCAGCTCTTTTAAAGCCTGCTCATTTTTACCCTGGGCCGACATTAAGGTCGCCAGATGGATACGGGCAATATGCTTAAGGCTGTTACTATTACTATTATCAATCACCCATTGGTACTTAGCTTCAGCCTCAGCCAGTTTACCTTCATCTACCCATTTTTTTGCTTCCAGCATAGCAGACAGGGCAGCATAGGGATAAGCAGCATAATCTTTTAATAAGGTGTCCACCTGTTTGTCAATGGGCTGTGGAGAGTTTTCACTAACCAGCTGCAAAATATGATCGTATTCCATGGAGGCGGTCATGGCTTCAAGCTGCTTATGCTGCTTCCATTGCTGAATGGCAACTATAGAACCCAGGCCAATAACTGTCAGGCCGATAACCATTTTATAATTTTCCTGCCACCATTTTTTTATGGCTTCTACCTGTTGTTCTTCTGTTTCGTATGTATCCATTTATTGCTCCGTTAAAGCATTTTCTGTAAGCTTATTTTCGTTATAGCTTATATTATCTAAAGTTTAGAGTTTCAGCTCCCCCAAAAAAGGAGAATCATTTAAAAAACATTGATTACCTCAGTTAACCGATAGCCCGTAACAGGAACCGGGTATCCCTTGCTGAAGCCGCCGTG
>JBHNNM010000448.1:0-2192 GCA_048563625.1 Gammaproteobacteria bacterium
GTGAGATGTTGATACTCATATTACCTATTGCTTATAAAACTGTCAGAAGCTTTATATTTCAACAGGTTTTGTGAGTATTAGCATCTTTCTTCACTCATCAGAGCGGAGAAGAGCCTATTTTTTTTTAGAAAAAGCTACAATGCTTTCAGGATTGCCTCAGTTTCTGTTTTTTTTTATTAAAAATACAGATTTAACTTAATTTTAGGTTAAAAAAGGGCGCGGAATTTTGGAGGTTTTTGTTCTGCCTTGGCTCAATGCGGTTTTTTTGCAGCGTTTTGGCTCTATATTATTATAATAATGAGTTATTTAAGTATCTGCTTATATACATGAACAGCTAATTATTATACAATAATTGCCCCCTTTGTGCTTGGCGCGGTAGAACAAAAAAACAATATAGAAGATCATACTAATAACGATAATTCAGGAGAAATTATAATGAGTAAAGGGCAAGCCTTACAAGACCCTTATTTGAACGTATTGAGAAAGGAAAGAGTGCCTGTTTCCATTTACCTGGTTAATGGTATTAAATTACAGGGGCAGGTTGAATCCTTCGATCAATTCGTTATTTTACTGAAAAATGCAGTCAGCCAGATGGTTTATAAACATGCTATTTCAACCATTGTGCCTGCAAGAAATGTCAAACTGACCACTGAAGAAGGTAATAATTCCTGAACTCAATTCTGAACAATTGTATGGCGGTTACTTTAAAGATCTTTAAGCCTTTAGGTAAAACACCGGCCCGAACTTTATTCCGGATGTTAAGGACTATAGATATTGTTTGAACGTCCCGGCGGCTCAGGTGAGCGTGCTATTCTGGTACATATTGATTTCCCACAAATCAATAATAATGAACAGCAGGAAGCACAGGCAGAATTTTATGATCTGGTTGTGTCAGCCGGTGCCGTTCCCCTGATTTTTGTAAAGGGTAAACGAAACCGTCCTGAACCGAAATATTTTATCGGTACCGGTAAAGCAGAAGAAATCCGTCAACTGGTTGAACTGCATCAGGCCGATCTGGTTATTATCAATCATCAGCTTTCCCCTGCTCAGGAACGTAATATCGAGGCTCTGCTACAATGCCGGGTACTGGACAGGACGGGGCTGATTCTGGATATCTTTGCGCAACGCGCACGTTCCCATGAAGGTAAACTGCAGGTTGAACTGGCCCAGCTGCGTCATTTGTCCACCCGTCTGGTACGAGGCTGGGCCCACCTGGAGCGTCAGAAAGGGGGGATTGGTTTAAGGGGACCTGGTGAAACCCAGCTGGAAACCGATCGTCGTTTACTGGGAATGCGCATAAAACAGCTTAATAAACGCCTGGACAAGGTACGTAAACAGCGGGCGCAGAGCCGTCGTTCCCGGCAACGGGCTGAATTACCGACCGTTTCTCTGGTCGGCTATACCAATGCCGGTAAATCCACATTATTCAATCAGCTGACTCAATCCTCCGTATATGCAGCGGATCAACTGTTTGCCACACTGGATCCGACCCTTAGAAGAGTCGAACTGCCAAAAAATCAGGCTATTGTTTTGGCTGATACGGTTGGTTTTATCAGTAACCTCCCCCATGATCTAGTAGAAGCCTTTCACGCTACCCTGCTGGAAACCCGTGAAGCGGATTTATTGCTGCATGTTATTGATGCTCATACCGAGAACCGAGCCAAACATATTGCTGAAGTAAATTCTGTTCTGGACCAGATTGATGCCTTGGAAACCCCGCAATTACTGGTTTATAACAAGGTTGACCTGCTGGAAGGGCAGCAGCCGCGAGTAGAAACCGATGATAACGGCAAGGTTCTGCGGGTCTGGCTGTCGGCTGCTCATGGTGAAGGTATGGATTTGTTAATGTCCACCATTGCTGATATTTTCAGCCGGGAGCGGGTAACAAAAACCCTGAAAATTCCGGCAGAGTCTGGACAATGGCGCTCCATGCTGTTTGAGCAGGTGCAAATTCTGGATGAAAGTTATAATGATGACGGTGAATGGCTGGTTAATATCGAAACCACTGCCAGACAGTTTGAGAAATTATTAAAACAGCCGGGTTTTAGTGATTTAGTGGTATAATAACTGTGTTTTAAACCCATAAAAATTGAATTCTAAATGGACACTGTGGTCTTAGTCCGATAAGATTCGCATTAATTTTTAATAGCATAAGTTATTTTTGAAAGTTTAGTTATAAGAAGTTAATTTAA
>JBHNNM010000449.1:0-2181 GCA_048563625.1 Gammaproteobacteria bacterium
TAAATAGTTATTTTATAGACAAAAATAAACATTAGCAATTGATAATATTTTCTGATTTGTGCTCGGGTAGACTTGTTTTAAAGCACCAAACCAGTAAAACGTTTACATTTAAGACTTAAGCCGGACCAAATAATTTTTTGAAATAATGGTTTTAATAACCGTTTATAATGACTATTTATAATCACTAGGGGATAAACACAAAGTGCAGCCATTAAAAAAAATAAACTTAAAAATTTCATTTTCACATTTGCTTATATCCGTTCTATTCTTTTTTCTTATTACCGGCTGTTCTGAGATAGCTGAACTGGATACCCATAATCCGATCAATCGTTTTCAGCAGGCCGAAGAATTATACAGTGCATCTATGCGCTGGGGTGAATGGTACGCCCTGTTCCAGCTTATGAAAGCCAATCCGAAAAATCCTGCTTCTAAAGTAACACCGCCAACCGATAAAGAACTGGAATATTTATCTCATCTGAAAGTATCCCATGTGGAAACCATTAACAGCAATATTACAGAAAAGCAGACATCAGCTAAAACCATTTACCAGATTGAATACCATCCGGAAAATTCATCTGTGATCAAGGAAATCCGTCATACGGTTAAATGGTGGTATGATGAAAAAACAAATCAATGGTTTACCGATACCCCCTTGCCTGAAGCCTTCTAGGTACCTAAGCACCAAACCATTAAGTTATCACCAAAATAGAACAACCAGCCTTAATTACTTCTCCCTTTGGGAGGAGTTTTCCACACGCTGCTGCAGAACTTCAGGAATATCCTTAATAGGCCGGGGGCGACACAGACCATAGCCCTAGGCATAGTCTACGCCAATTTCTTTTATAACAGATAGAATATCATCATTTTCCACATATTCAGCCACTGTTTTCAGGCCCATCATATGCCCAACTTCGTTAATAGACCTGACCATGGCCTCATCGACCGGATCAATAACAATGTCTTTAACGAACAGGCCATCAATTTTCAGGTAATCTATATTGAGCTGTTTTAAATAACCAAATGACGACATGCCTGAACCAAAATCATCCAGGGAAAAAGAACAGCCCAGCTCTTTAATGGTATCAATAAACAGGCTGGCTACACTGAGGTTCTGAATAGCCGCCGTTTCAGTGACTTCAAAACAGATTTTTTCTGCCGGGAACTGACAGTTTTTAAAATGTTCTTTCAGGTGATGCATAAAGTGTTCATCACCAATGGAATTTCCAGACAGGTTAATACTGCAGGATGCAATTTGACGGGTATAGTCAGGATGGGTATTAAGCCACTTAAAGGTCGTTCGAACAACCCAGTGATCCAGGATTTTGACCAAATCATAATGTTCTGCTGCCGGTAAAAAAACCCCAGGTGGTATCAGGTTGCCATGCTCATCAACCATGCGCAGCAAAATTTCGAAATGCAGCCCGTCATCTTCAGAGTTAACCGGGACAATAGTCTGAAAATACAGCTCAAAACGCTCTTCCTGCAAGGCCTGATTGATTTTGGAAACCCATTGCATTTCACCCTTTTTACGCATGACATCTTCATCATCATCCTGATATACATGCACCCGGTTCTTGCCCAGGTCCTTGGCAGCATAACAGGAAGAATCAGCCAGGCTTAACAGCTGATCCAGATCACTGGCATCTTCATCCACCGGTACCAGACCAATACTGACACCAACATTAAAGGTATGCGCTTCCCAGATAAAATCAAAACGCTGAATTTCATTACAGATTTCAGTGGAAATCATGGTCGCCTGCTCTACAGGACAGCCTTCCAGGATAGCACCGAATTCATCACCACCCAGACGGGCCAGAGTATCACCGCGACGCAGTTTTTCTTCCAGCAGTTTAGTGATCTGTCGTAATAGCTGATCACCGGCAATATGTCCGCAGGTATCATTAATAATTTTAAAATTATCCAGATCCAGGTACAGCAGAACGTGTATGAGTTTATCGGTTTTTGCCCGTTCTATGGACTGGCGCAGGCGGATCTCAAATTCAGCCCGATTGATAAGGCCGGTTAACTGATCATGAGTGGCTTGGTAAGTCAGACTCTGTTCCATCTTCTTGGCTTCGGTAATATCGTGCAGGGCAACCACGGCACCGATGACTTCATTTTCCCGGTTTCTCATGGGTGAAACAAATTCTTTTACCGCAATCACATAACCATCCCTGTGTG
>JBHNNM010000450.1:0-2181 GCA_048563625.1 Gammaproteobacteria bacterium
CGAACCGGCGTAGTCATAGTCGCGCAGGTAGCGGTGGGCGCAAGCATTGACTTTTTGTACGGGATAGCCGCAGTCGAAGGACTGCAGTGCTTCCGAGTCAATGTCGATGGCGATACTGTTCGGGCCGGCGGCTTCTTCCGCATGACGGCTCCGCCTCCCAGGTGGGTTTCGATGTAGGTATCGTGAGGCGGCATCATCGCTATGATGTTTTGGTATAACCCCGCTGCAGCCTTGGCGCCGAAATATCCCGTCATGCCGTTGCCCTTGTGCCTTTCATGGCGACCAAGAATAGACGGGGTTGACTATAAAGTCAAGCTGATTCGACAATATTACTTGAAATCAGTTTGATCTCACGGGTACTTTATGATACCGCAAACATTGTAAGTGGAGTGCCTGAATTATCAGAGAAATTATATTCCAGGCCGCCAAAGTATCTGCTATTACTTTTAGTTAATGCAGCTGTATCACCGCAGAAACAAATGGATAAAGATCCTAAAGAACCGGCAATCATTGATCAGCTCACGGCAGCTTCTGAAGCACAAATTAATCGTTATAATATTGAAACCATCCAGTTATTAAAAGAATCAGTTAAGAGCTGGGCTGCGCAGCTATCTGAAAAAGTTGATTATGAAGTTAAGCCCTTTTTTATCCAGGTTGATTTTAACGGTATCCAGGACAAACAAAGAAACCGTCTGCTTAACACCATTTCAACCAGCCTGGCTTTACCTGCTGAGCAAGTGGATGAATTACGTGAAGTTGCCAAAGAATTATTATATGCATCACCGGAATTTCAACAGTTGCTATCCGAACTTAATTCCCAAACGGATACGCCTGTCACAGGCAGCCAGTAAATTATACCTGGATTAACTGCCTGTAATAAAAAAGGCTGCTGCACTTGCATCCCTGCAGTTAGCACTTTTGTTAAAAAACACTCTGTAAACTACCCCTGATGATGAAAAATATCCCGGTAGGATACATAAATTGAAGCCTGCAGCATAGGAATAACCACCAGCAGGCCCAGCATCGCAGGGATCATACCGACCACTAATAGCAAAAAGGCCAGAATGCCGAATACCAGTAAGGCCAGCCAGTTTTTTAAACAGCCGTTCAGACTCATTTTCATTGCAGCCAGAGCACTCATATTATCCAGAGCAATCAGAGTCGGTGCGTAATAATACGCCATTGCCACAAAAATAATTAACATCAGTGCCAGCAGCATCAGGATCATACCAAGCGGCCCCATGCTGTTCATCATGGCTTCCGGACCTGCATTAGGATCGATCACACCGGAACCCGCCATAGTCACATAGTCAGACCGATAATACCGCCAAATACTGCCCCGATAAGGATAATAAACAACAGGTAAAATACGCCAACCATAACCAGGGCGCCAAAGTTCTGTGAAAAACCGGCAAACAGGTGACCAATTCTAAAATCACCGTCATTATCCTGTTCCTGAGCACCAATGGAAAAGCCTGCCATAATAACCGGTGACAGCAGATTAACCGCAAGCGCTCCGATTAAGGGCACCAAAGAGGACCCCATGGATAACACAATAAAGATAATTAAAGCCCCTATCCAGGCAAGGGTTCTGTTTAAAGTGCCAGTAGACCCTTCCCAGCCAGGCAGTAGCGCTGCCGGCGGGTACCTTTTCAGGCTGTGGTTCACCATCAGCAGCAGAATCAATAAGATCAGCCTGGGGGTAGCATAGGGATTGGTATCCATCTGCCGGGTAGGATCAGAATCTTGCTTAATATTGTCCTGTTGAGAGTCTGCGGTAGTGCTTTCAGGTTCTGGAGCATGGTCCAGATTAGCCGTATATTTAGAAATATAAATACCGCAGTCCAGACACTCATCATCTTTAATATTAGTGGAACCGCATTTAGGACAGACCTCAGGTTGTTGTGTTTCTTCCTGTTGTACCTGTTCATCTTCAATGGGTTCTAATGACAGGCTGCCCCCCGGTTGAGCCTGCTCCGCTTGCTGTTCCTGTGGTTTCTCCTGTTCCTGAAGATAAGCAATAGCGCCACAAGCTTTCCAGCCCCTTAATATATTTAGCGGCTTTATCACCAGGCACATTCTTTTTAATGGTCACATCTGAGCTGAATGCAGCAATCTGTTCTGCTTTGGCTTCACTAATAGCAAATGTTTTGCAAAACCGGGTAACAAATGTTTCTGCCG
>JBHNNM010000451.1:0-2181 GCA_048563625.1 Gammaproteobacteria bacterium
ATCAAACCAAGGGCTACCTTTATCTTTACCGACTGTAACGGTTCTTTGCATACAGTGACCTGCTTTACGGATCCCATCCGTGAATTTGGAAAGTGCAGCCTCAATATCTACATCAATTAAGTCGACGGCGTCTTTAAACAGAGAAGAAACATCATCTGATGAACAAGTATCAAAATATTGTTGTGATTTTTCTGTATTCCAAATGTACTTTTGAACCTTATACGTTTTTGGCTTAGCATCAGTACCACTCACCGTACTTGGAAGCTTTAAACTCATTTTTACTGGCATATGTTTGGAATCAATTTTAGGGACAATGCTTAACTGTAATCCTAAATGAACTAGGCATCTTGACATAATGAAATAGTCAATTATGCTTGAGCCACTGTGAGAAATATATGTGAAATTTCCGTCTTCATCTCCTGGCAATAAACCGTTCAGTACAACAAGATTAAATTGCTCACACACATAAAGGAGATACCGGCCAAACTCGTTCAAGGTAACATCTTTGGACACTCTTCTAAAGTGTATATCGTCAATAATATCTTCGTTACATACATCTTCAACAACATCATCCAGCAACTGCACATCTCTCGCATTCATACCACCAGTCCTTGCATTTAGATCTCCACAAATAATGATGGGGAGTTCACCAAATTCTTCAAAAATATCAATAATGCACTGCTCAAGTAGGGCCACTCCGTTGTCTATCTCCGTGTCGGTATAATATAGGCTTTGTGAAGGAGGCAGATACATCCCAATCAACACACTGTCCGTATCCAAGCCCGTTAAGTCTCGCGAGAGTTTAAGAACAACACAGTTGTCCAGTTCCACATGAATTTGTTTTACAAGAACATATTTTTCTTTTTTGATCAAAAGTGCAACACCGCCTGATAATCTAGCCGTCGTGGCATCTGACAATCTTATACCAGGCGACAGAAAAACGTCGTGCATAGGAAAAAGATGAGAGGGGAAATTAACTGAAAATGTTTCCGTGAGAAACACAAAATCGAAATCAGACATAAAAGATCGTACCCCTGGCAAATGTATGGATGACAGCCCCTCAACATTGTACGTTAGGAACGACAGGGAGCGCGATGGCCCCTTACTGGTTGAGGCAGAGACACGGGCAGGGCCGAATTCCTAGCTGATGCTGTTAGTCTGGCGATAGCTCCTCGGCGTATTCCTACTTGAGCCCACGCGTGTAAAACTATCCGTGAGGTGCGTCTGTCTTTTTCCTTGGCTGCGGGTTTCTGGGCCTCGACTTGGGGTAGAAGAGTGGTCCTGTTGGGCTACATCCGCTACGCCACCTGATTCCCCGGCAGCCGTGCACGTGGGAAGGTGGTCGCTCCCTGCCGTTGTGACATCACCTTCACTTAAGGTCGTTGGCCCAGTAGCAGCTGCACAACTCTCCTCGTCGCTAGCCTCCTGGTTAGCATCGAGGATGTTCCCATGGAGGTTGTCAGTCGGCGAGGCGTCTGGGCCCCTGATGACATCGGAACTGCCACTGGTAGGTGCATTTTCCCGTAGAGGCAAGCCATCCGTGGTCGTAGACATGAGTGGAGACTGTGTCACACAAAGATCCTTACTCTCACTGCTGGCTGCAACGCGGGACTGCTGGTGGTTGTCATCAGCATTGTCAGCGTTGTCAGCGTCATCAGCGTTGCCAACAGGTACGGCGTCTGGGCCCTCGGTGTCGTCAGACCTGTCACTGGTGGGCACGTTGCCTCTTGGGGGGAGGCCACTCGTGGCGATAGACGTAGCCACTGGCATTAGCGGAGACTCGATCACGCCACGGTCTTGACCCTCACTGCTGGCTGCAACATGGGACTGTTGGTGGTGGCCAGCAGCGCTGTCAACTGGTACGGCGTCCGGACCTTCGACGTCATCAGCCCTGTCGGTGGTTGGTGGGTTTCCGCGCAGAGACAAGCCATCCGTGGTCGTAGGCGTAGCCACTGGCATTGGTGAAGTCTGGGTCACGCCAAGATCCCGACTCTCCTTGTCAGCTACAATGTGGGGCTGGTGGTGGTCAACTCTGACAACCGGTACGGCGTCGGAGCCCTTGGTGTCGTCATAGCTGTCGTTGACGGATGCATTTCCTCGCAGAGGCAGGCCCCTCGTAGTCGCAGACGTCGGTGAAATCTGGATCACGCAACGATCCCGACTGCCACTGCTGGCTGCAGC
>JBHNNM010000452.1:0-2172 GCA_048563625.1 Gammaproteobacteria bacterium
CCAGAGGGATTCGGGATACCGAATATTTTAAACTAAAAATCAGGCAAACCTCCATTCCTGATGAGCAGAGCATGTTCTATTTTGGACAAAATCTCACTCATTAAAGCGGAGAACAACCAAAAAACAGGTTAAAGGTTTGGCTGGTTGTTTAACAGCTTAATATTAAATATATCCGGGAAGTATTAGAGAGAATATTATGAACAGAAAAGTAATCTGCAAACAGTTATTATCAGCAGTATTATGGATGTTGTCCATAAGTATTGTAACTGCTGTTCATGCAAGCAATATGCTCGAAGATATTTCTTTCGCATCTATTCCGGGTGATAAAATACAGGTTACACTGCAGTTTTCTGAACCAGCTGTAGAGCCAGGATCCTTTACTATAGACAGTCCCGCCAGGATTTCTCTGGATTTTCCGGATACGGGAGTTGCACTAAAAAAGAAGCGTCAGACCATAGGTATTGGGCTGGCACGTAGTATTACTGCGGTATCAGCAGGAAATCGTACCCGCGTGGTCCTGAACCTGACATCATTAACCAAATACTCCACTGCTGTAGAAGGCAATAAAGTCGTAGTGACTCTCGATGAAGCGAATACTTCAGCTTCGACAGCATCTTTAAGTCATAATGCCATCGAAAATATAGATTTCCGATTAGGAGAAGAAGGTGAAGGAAATGTGGTTATTTATTTTAATAAGCAGCCTGAAAGCGTTAGTTTAAAGCAGCAGGGTAAGCAGTTAATTCTGGATGTTAAGGATACCAGTCTTCCAGGCAACCTGGAACGTAGACTGGATGTAACTGATTTTAATACACCGGTAACCTTTGTAGATACTTTTGGTAGCGGAAAAAATACTAAAATGGTTGTGGATACCCGCGGGGAGTTTGGCCATTTAGGTTATCAGGCTGGAAATACTTTTGTTATTGAAGTTAAAGAACTGACCAAAGCTCAGAAGAAAGCGAAAGATAAAGCTAAATTCGGTTATACGGGTGAGCGTTTATCACTTAATTTCCAGGATATTGAAGTTCGTGCGGTATTACAGTTAATTGCTGATTTTACCGGTAAGAATATGGTCACCAGTGACACGGTTACAGGTAGTATTACTCTGCGCTTAAAAAATGTTCCATGGGATCAGGCACTGGCCATTATTCTTAAGACTAAAGGGCTGGGTATGAGAGAAGAAGGCAATGTTATGCGAGTTGCGCCTGCAGAAGAGTTAGCCGCAATAGAAAAACAGGAGCTGGAAGCCAAAAAACAAATTGCAGAATTATTACCTTTAGTGACAGAAACCATACAACTTTAGTTTGTTACTGCTTCTCAAGTTGAAAAGTTATTAAAACAGTCGCGTCAACAGTCTCTATACGGAACAAGAGGTCGAGGAGGACGTGGAGGAAGAAGTTCATCATATAGTACTGATACTGTAAATCCAGATAATCCAGATGATGAAGAAGGTGCTTCTTATTTCTCATCCCGCGGAACTATTATGTCTGATGACAGAACTAATAAACTGATTATTCGTGATACGGCACGCAATATTGCCCAGTTAAGAAAGCTGGTAGAAGAAATTGATACACCTATCAAGCAGGTATTAATTGATTCAAGAATTGTTGCAGCATCTGATAGCTTTAATAAAGAAATGGGTTTAAGCTGGAATTTTGGTTCAATTGATAGTAACGGCAATATAAAATCTCCTGGTTCAGCGTTGCCTGGTTCAACTAATACCACACAAACAGCAGCGGGTGGTGTTGACTTAGGTGCGGCACAGAAAAACTTACTGGGTATAACTTTTGCTTTATTAAATAGTGACTATCTGGTGGATCTGGAAATTTCAGCCTCTCAGGTTGAAGGTTCAGGCGAAGTTATTTCCAGTCCAAGAGTAGTCACTACCAATGGTAAACGAGCCGTCATTAAAGCTGATGATGAAGTCCCTTATCAGACAACCAGTCAAAATGGAACACAAACTGAATTTAAGGAAGCGGTACTAAGCCTGGAAGTAACCCCACTGATAATACCTGGCGATAAAGTGAATATGGATCTGATTATTAAAAAAGATCGGGTTAGTTCCGATGTAAGAACAGGTATTGGTCAGGCACCATCCATTCAAACCCGTTCAATTGAAACTTCGGTACTAAATAGCTGATCCTAAAAGGTGTCCACCCCTATAACCTTTTCTGT
>JBHNNM010000453.1:0-2167 GCA_048563625.1 Gammaproteobacteria bacterium
GAGTGTGTGTGTGTGTGTGTTTTTAGAGAGAGAGAGAGAGAGAGAGAGAGAGAGAGAGAGAGAGAGAGAGAGAGAGAGAGAGAGAGAGAGAGAGAGAGATGTACACATATGTATATAATTATATGCTATCTGGCAAGTGTGTCAATAAGTATTATCAAAAGTCTTAGTACATAATTAGCAATACTTATACTAAATAGCAAGGCTGAGTAAAAACAAAAGACTCCTGAAAGAAGTGAGCTACTCATGAAAAGAGTGAGCTGTACAGCATCCATTCAGCATGAAATTTGTTTGATCTGCCATTTAACGTGTAATAATATTTCTCCAGAACAGCTCTATTCTTCAAAAAACGAGTAAAAACATTTAGGTGTGGGATGGTACCATGCAGCTTTGCAATAAAAATGTTGTATTTAGCTATAAGGATACACAAATCCAGTATTCTGTCAGTGACCACATTCGCTTTACTGCCAAGAATAACAAGCTCTTTTGAAAAAATTATATCAGTACAATGTGTGAAGCTGGTATGAAGCCATCCCTGTACATCAAACCAGTAGTTCTGGATTTTTGGGCAATCCCAAAACATGTGTAATAAAGTTTCTTCAGCATCTTTGCAGAAGACACAGACAGGTGAATCTACAAGCTGTCGCTGGAATAAGAAGCGGCCAGTGGGTAGCAAATTATATAACAATTTGTACTGGAACCATATGAGACATTTCTCACGTGTAGTCCTGAAAATTTTATCGAAGACTGCCTTAGTATCAGTTTCAACAGCAAGGACTTTGCTCCATTTTTCTATGCACTTTGGTGTCTCACTAGTCCTTACAAGGCATGAATAAATATCTTTAACACTAGATTTATACAAAAATCTCCACACAAATGCATCACCAATAACAAAATTCTCTTTTACAGCCAAACCCAATCTTCTTTGATAACATTTGACTGCAGTCAGTATCCCTTCATACAACAAAAAATCAGTCCTAACATTGGGAAATTTTGCCTTGAATTCATTATATGATAGGTATCCATGTGGACCAACAAGATGTCCCAGGGAAACAATGCCACAGTCCATCCAATTTCTAATACATACAACCCTTTTTCCTCTGCATATATTAACATTATAATGTAGACATTCTGACACAAAATCATCAAAAGTTACAGGTGTGCATTTGGCAGATATCTTTTTGTAGTGTTTGAATACATCAAACCAAAAAGGGTTTTTAACTCTTTGCATGATTATGTTGGCAAATTCACCACCTCGTTGTTTTACATTCTGAATCAGTGGACACATTGCTTGTAGGATTTTTGAAAGTTTTCCATCATCATGTAGAATACGTTTAAGCCAACTGATTTTCAATGCAGACAGAAATGATTTTATATCAACCATTTTCAAACCACCAACTTCATATGCTTGACACACACCAGATCTTCTTATTTTATCATTTTTACCATTCCAAAGAAAATTATACAAAAGCTTATTCAATTCCTTTAAAAAACTCTCTTCAGGATCTGGGAGGTTCATCAGGAGATGGGTTATTTTGGAAATAACTAAGGATTTTATTACTGTTATTCTCCCAAAGGGGGTAAGATTTCTTCTAGACCAGGCATTTAGCACTTTCTTCATTTCATTGAGCTTGTTTTCAAAATTGATTGTAACTATTTCAAGTACATCTGTGGAAAATACAACACCTAGAACCGTGAATGTTACAGGGTTCCAGTCAAGGTTAATTTCTGGCATAAATCTCAATTTTGAGTTTCTTCGTGATCCTATCCATACAGCCTTAGTTTTATCCACATTAATGTTTAGACCAGACATTGAAGCAAACTGCTGTAAGACACACATACATGAGCAAAATGATTCTCTTGTACCATCCAGGAAAAAGGTTGTATCATCTGCAAATTGTGACAACAATATCTCTTCATCTAGGATGTTTATACCATGTATGTTTTCATTCTGACGTATCATTGAGGCTAACAGTTCTGCACAAATAAGAAATAGATAAGGAGACAGCGGATCACCCTGTCTTGTACCTCTTTTCACGTCAAACCATTGAGAATATTGTCCATTCACATGCACACATGAATTAATGTTGGTGTAAAATGTCAAAATCCATCGTGTAATATCTTTTCCAAACTTGAACTTACACAAAGATTTTTCAATAAATGACCAGGC
>JBHNNM010000454.1:0-2165 GCA_048563625.1 Gammaproteobacteria bacterium
ATCTCCCTCACGTCGCACTTGGGGAAAGTGTACGAGAGGGTGATCAAGCGCCGACTGGAGTACTTCTGTGAAACCAAGAAAGTGTTTCCTGCGTGCCAGGCCGGCTTCCGACGGGGGCGGGGTGTCACCGACCACCTGGTGAAGTTGGGGGAGCACGTCGGGAGAGCGATGGGGAAGAGAAAGGTTCTCCTGTCGTGCTTCTTTGACATCTCCCGCGCCTACGACCAGGTCTGGCACGCACGACTGTTACAGAAGCTTCAGAAGATAGGCCTCTCAGGCAAGATCTTTAACTATATTCAAACGTTTTTAACGGGTCGTTCGTTGCAGGTCAGATGGAAGGGGGCCATGTCCGCTGCTAAGCAGATAGATATGGGAGTGCCGCAGGGATCTGTCATCGCACCACTACTGTTTAATATCATGGTTCATGATGTGGAAAGCTGTGTGCAGGGGAAGGTAGTGCTAACCATGTACGCCGACGACCTGGCCATATGGCTAGACACCCACGTCAGAAGACCCCACAAAGAGAACAACAGGAACATGGCAATCAGCATGAAAACCTTTCAGGAAGCTGTGGACGGGGTGATCCGGTTCATGCAAGTGAACGGTTTCACCCTATCCACCCAGAAAACAGTTTTCCTGCCCTTCCATATCTGCTCACGACGCATCCAAGATATATCGATAAAGGTGAACAATGAACATGTTTTTCCGACAGACCAAGTCAAGTACTTAGGGGTCGTCTTTCAACGTATGGGGCGTACCAACCGCCACGTGGATCACAACGCCCGCAACGCCTCCCGCGCCTTGAATGTAATCAAGGTGCTCAGCACACAGCCCTGGGCGAACCCACCTAAGGTGCTTGTGTCGCTGGTGAGGAGCTTGGTACGCTCACGACTGGTCTACGGCCTGGAGGCCATGCCCAGCATCACCGAGACAGGCTTGAAGCGTCTGACCGCTATCGAGGTCCGGGCTCTGCGACTGGCCCTCGGGCTACCGCAGTCCGCGCCTCACAGCCTGGTGTACCGGGATGCCGGGCTGCTACCACTGAGAGACCAGATCCAACTCATGACTGCTAAGTACGTGTTCCGCAGCCAAACTGTAGACAACTCCACTGTCGAAGAGGTGAGTGGGTCCTTCCGAGGCCCCACCCGTGTCTCCTACTGCTCCTCCATCTGCGACCTGGTCGCCGACTTGGTGGAGGGAGCGGGATTGGACGGTGCCTCGGCGGCAGATAGACCCCTTCATCCCTACCCCCCCTGGCTGATGGAAAGGGCGGAGGTGGAGGTGGAGGTGGCGGGACTGACGAGGGACCAGAGCCCCTCTCTCCAAGCCTGCATAACTAACGAATTACTTGAAAAGAACTATTCACAATTTCTGCAAATTTTTACAGACGGCTCAGTGCTCGAGGACGGCTCCGCTGGAGCCGCCTTTGCCATTCCTGAGTTCCACAGCCTAAGGAAGTCCTTCTCCTTACCACCTGTATCAATCTTCACTGCTGAGCTGACAGCCATTCTGATGGCGCTCCAGCACATCAGTGAAGTACGTACACCACCATGTGCAATAGTAATCTGTAGTGATTCCAGGTCTGCGCTCTCCTCCATCCGTTCCGATTCCACCAGCGCTCGAGAGGATCTCGTGCTGGAAATCGGGACGGTAGTGCACCAACTGATCACCCGCGGAACGGAGGTCCGTTTCCAGTGGGTGCCAGCACATGTCTGCCTCTCGGGCAACGAGATGGCGGACAGGGCAGCCAAGAGGGGAGCCAGGCGACTGGAATCCCAAACCCTACAACTCAAACTCGGATTAGCCGACATCTACTCGAAACTGTCCCGACGGGTGTGGAGGAAACGGGAAGAAGACTTTCGAGCCCAGGCCACGGCCAAAGAGTGGCTCGATCCCTCCCCTCCTAGCAGAGACGGAGTCTTCTTCCCCGGAGTACCCACATACCTCGCCCGAATCATGTACCGGCTACGCATGGACTGCTGGCGGACCATGTTTGTGCCTAAGTCTTGCGTATGCGGAGGAGTGATATCCTTCCACCATGTCTTATTTAACTGCAGAGAGAGCTCGGCTCACTTCGCGCCAGTCACCAGTAGTTTAACCAGTCTGGGACTCCCACTGTGCGTCCGAAGCCTGGCGCTGCGGCACCAGCAGAGCTGGAGCCTGCT
>JBHNNM010000455.1:0-2162 GCA_048563625.1 Gammaproteobacteria bacterium
TTAATCTGACAGACACCTTCAAAACGGGAGGACTGTCAGATCAGGTCGGAACTACTACACCTGATGAGCAGAGCATGTTCTATTTTGGACAAAATCTCACTCATTAAAGCGGAGAACAACCCAAAAAACCTATTTAAGGTTGATCTAAATCAAGGTGGCCTGGCTTTTGACAGGGTTATCTTTACACCGTGCTCAAAAATAATTTTCTTCAAAATTCCATTTTTTTTGCGCCAGAGGGTTATTTATCAGTATCCTTTATACTGTTAGATAAAAACTGGTAACAAACTGATAAGTAACAAGAATTTCTTCCGGGGAGACAGAAAAACAATGAATATTTTTAAACTGGGTAAATTAACTGCTGCTGTTGCCTTAGCAACTGTTATTGCCACGCCGTCAGTTATGGCTGCTGCTGCAAAGCAACCGACACTGTCGGAAGCTGATTTTGAAAAAGCTAAAACAATGTACTTCCAGCGTTGTGCTGGCTGTCATGGTGTTTTAAGAAAAGGTGCAACAGGTAAAAACCTGGAACCTAAAAATACCCTGAAAAAAGGTCAGAAACGTTTAGAAAAGATTCTGACTTATGGTACAGAAGGCGGTATGAACAACTTTAATGATATTTTCTCCAAGGATGAAATCTCATTAATGGCGACCTATATTCAGATGGATCCACCTGTGCCACCTGAAATGCCTATTTCTTTGATGAAAGAGCGTACTAAAGTTTATATCGCTCCAAAAGACTATCCAACCAAGCCTATGCATGGCCTGAACTGGAAAAACTTCTTTATTGTTATTGAACGTGATGCCGGTAAGGTTGCAATTGTTGACGGTGATACCAAGAAAATTGTTACTCATATTGACACTGGTTACGCTGTACACGTAATTAAAGGCAGTGAGCACCACAAGCTGGATCACCCCAAATATGAAGTGGGTCGTTTCTGGTACACCATTGGTCGTGACGGTAAACTGAACAAGATTGACCTGTGGCAGAAGCCTGAGAAAATGCTGGTTGCGGAAACTCAGATTGCTTATGATGCACGTGATGTTGCGGTTTCCGGTGATGGTAAATACGTGATTGCCGGTGGTTACTGGCCGCCACATTTTGTTATTGTCGATGCTGAAACTATGGAACCTCTGAAAGTGGTTTCAACCCGTGGTATGAATATTGATGGTAACTATGTAGAAGAATCTCGTGTTGCTGCGGTTTACACCAATCCAAACGAGCGCTCCTTCCTGGTTGCAGCCAAAGAGTTAGGTCAGATGTGGGAAGTTGACTATACCGATCTGGATGCTCTGAAAATTACCCAGATTGATTCAGCCAAGTTCCTGCATGATGGTTTCTATGATCCAACAGGCCGTTACTTCCAGATTGCAGCTAACGCCTCTAACAAGATGGTTGTTATTGATACCAAAGATGGTGGTAGCCTTGAAGCTCTGATTGATGTAGACAAGTTGCCCCATCCTGGTCCTGGAGCAAACTGGATTGATCCCAAGTGTGGTCCTGTAGGCGGTACGACTCATCTGGGTGTTGGTATGGTTTCGGTCTGGGGTAATGATCCAAAAGGTCATCCGGATAATGCTTGGAAGCTTTGTTATAAGGTTGAAACCGATGGTGCCGGTGCCTTTATCCGTACCCACGAGAAGTCCAAATATGTCTGGGCTGACCAGCTGAAACATCCTGAGCCAGAAGTACAGCAAAGTGTTCAGGTTATTGATAAGAAAACCCGTGAAATTGTTAAAACCATTCGTGTAACCAAAGAGAAAGGTAAAGCCGCTCTGCACATGGAATTTAATAAAGATGGTACTGAAGTCTGGGTTTCTGTCTGGAATCGTAAAGATAACAAGAATCCAACCGGTGAAATTGTTATCTATGATGCAAATACGCTGAAAGAAAAAGCACGTATTAAAGGTCTGACGACTCCAACTGGTAAGTTCAATGTTTATAATCGTATTAACCACAAAACCTAAGCAATTAGGTGGTTAAAATGTTAATAAACATTTAATCCAGAAAGCGGGTATAGAGAAATCTATACCCGCTTTTTTTTGTCTTTAAAAACATTCATTTATTGTTTATAAACCAATACGGAAAAAACCTTAAAAAAATAATGAATATTGTTTTAAATCAAGGATATTTCTTTTTTAAAGAGAGATCCTTAAGTAATTCT
>JBHNNM010000456.1:0-2154 GCA_048563625.1 Gammaproteobacteria bacterium
TTTGGCTTGTCGGGTGCTGAGAGATGCCAATAGCAGTCAACGAGTACATAGCCTAGAGGCTAATTTCAGTTGCTAATGATGCCCTCCGTTTTAATTTTCTGCTTTTTCGGCCAATCACTAGATAGCACCAGCACAGCAATCAGGAACCGTTGCCATCGGTTCTCTAATTGCGTGCCTTGCCATGATTTTAAAAACACGTCGAACTTCACGGCAGATAGCTCCTGATAAATGGGTTAGGGATCGTCTTGGCTTTGGTTGGCAACAGTCCGGCCCAGTAGATGGCGTGAAGAATAAAACCATCTGGGCGACCATCACGAAAACGCCGATAGAGCTTGGTTGTTACCAACCCCAACAGGCATAAAACCAAGGCATTACCGGTAAAAATGCCGATCACTAGCCCCAACAGAATGGGAGCCATCTCATCGGCACTCCAAAGCAGGAAGTGCGGCGAGTCATCGATATAGGATGGAATATTTACAGGTTCCATAGTCACTCCTCGTTGTTTGAATTGAGAAGTGAAGAATGCCCCGAAATAACTCAGGACTGTGGTCAGGTAGATACCGAATTCTTGAAGGTTTTGAACTACCGAGCGCTAGTTCATCTGTTTTAGGGAGGTGGCTGTCTTAGAAATTGATATTTCTGACATTTGACTTATTGATTTGCTTAGTCAAATCGTAACTGGTTAACTGAGCAACTATCTGCTCTGAAACACCTAAATCGTTTGCAATATCAAAAATCGAAATACCCAGATGCTCGTTAAGCTGATCTATTGCAGCTGATAAAAGCTCTGGTTGTTCCATTGGTATTTGATCATCTAAGTCTTCTATTTTCGATTGACCCGATTTATTCAAATAAACATTGGCGGTTCTGTACTGTTGCGACGAAATTAACCCAAGATAATTAGCTCGATAAATTATTGCTCTCGCACTAACACGCCATCTAAGTTTCAATGCAAAGATATTCTCCCACCTGATTCGAACAGGTCCCACACATTGAGGAAACTCTTTCAGAAAAGCCTTACGTGGAAAAAGAAACGCACTTGCAAAAGCATCAGCTTCTCTCTCTGTTTTAGCACACCCAGTTTCTACACCTTGATGCAAAACCAAATGGCCACATTCATGCGCCAAATCAAAGCGCATTCTACAGCAGCTTTCCTTCGCATTATTTCTTACTATGATGGGCCTTTTTCGATTCATTGATAACGCATCAACTTTATCTGAAACACCATCAAAACAAGTGATTACAGCGCCATTATTCTCCAGAACTCTTACCATGTTTGTAACTGGTGCATCCAATCCCAGACCCCAGTTAATACGACATTGCTCCGCTGCTCTTTCGATAGCCTCCGCACTCAGATCTGATTCTTCAAAATCAATAAAATTGGCAACGGGCAACTCAAGATGATCTTCAATAATCTCAACTAATAGTTCAAAAATGGTGCCGAGAGCTAATACTCGATTTGCAAGTCCAACTGGTGTTGTTTTGCGCTTGCGAAAGTGGCATTGCTCATACTTAACATCATTTTGTAGTTTCTTAAAAAAGAAATCACTTTTCACTTTTAATACTTCAGCCAATGCCAAAAGCAGGTCTTCAGCAGGTGGTTTAACACCTGCTTCAAGCTGATGTATAAACTGACGACTGACCGCAACTAACTCACCAAGTTCTTGTTGAGTAATTCCGGCCATCAATCTCGCCAGTCTTAGTTTTTCACCAAAAAATTCGTTATTCATGATTTACTGCATTTTTCGACTTTTTCTTAATTTTGATTTTAGAAACAGCCGATTCAAGTTCAACACCATGAGAAACATTCTCATCAATATCTGTTATTAACGTAACCTTAGAATTCATTGGTACTTCCCAGTTGACTACAATTTCACCAACATCGCTATAACCAACGAAAAAGGCGCGATCTACACATTTAGTTTGATCAGTGCTCAGAACAAAAAACCAAATGATCTCTGACGGACTATCTTGTGTTGAAAATAACTCCATTTGCATCATAGCTTCGTGGGAACGTATCAGTTTCCCTGATGGGAGTTTGTCAGGCTGACCTTTCCAGAAACGAACTGGAACGTCAGCGATACTAAACGTAAACCTCCCTTTCGGAGTCAGTATCTTGAGCCAATCAACTTCAAGCGACTTTCTTACTAAATG
>JBHNNM010000457.1:0-2146 GCA_048563625.1 Gammaproteobacteria bacterium
CTGAACGCTGAACGCTAAAGCATCTGCCCCATACTAACTCTATCCACCCGATTCAAATCTTTCACCGTCCGCATATTTCTAAACCCATACTCTTTCAATAACCCCTGTACCGCTTCTGCCTGAGCATAACCATGCTCCAGCATTAACCATGCCCCGGGTTTAAGATAATTACGACTGCCGTTAATGATCTGCCTGATAGCAGCCAGCCCGTTTTCATCAGTCAGCAGGGCACTTTGTGGTTCAAATCGTTGTACATTAGTCTCAAGTAAAGGATCATCAGGTGCTATATAAGGCGGGTTAGATACAATAAGATCAAATTGATACTCAGGAATGTTTTCAAACCAGTCTGAGCGACAAAACTGAATATTAGGCAGTTGTAAGCTTTCGGCATTACTGCGAGCCACTTCCAGGGCCTGTGCAGAAGCGTCGCTTGCCAATACTTCGGCATCCGGGCGTTCTGAGGCAATAGCCAGAGCAATAGCACCGCTGCCGGTCGCCAGATCCAGTACCTTTACAGGTGTATGTAAGGGCAGCTTATCCAGGGCACATTCTACCAGTAATTCGGTTTCCGGTCGGGGAATAAGGGTATCCGGGCTGACTTTCAGACTAAAGTCCCAGAAATTTTTTGTGCCGGTGATATAGGCAACGGGTCTGCCCTGAGCTCTTTGCTTAAGACTATCCAGATAATGCTGTATCTGAGCACTGGAAAGTGCCTGTTCCGGCCAGGTCAGCAACCAGGTTTTGGTTTTTTTTTGTTGAGAATTGGGGGCAGAGCTATGATTCAGAGCATCCAGTAATAAAATTTCACAATCCAGCTTCAGAGTATCACTGTCCAGCCCGGCCTGCTGCAGTTGCTCCACCCCCAGTTTAATGGCCTGCTGAACGGTCAGTTTTTCCATAAATGGCTTTAATCTTCCGACATGGATGCCAGCAGTTCGGCCTGATATTCGCTCAGTAATGGGTCAATAATGGCGCCCAGATCGCCATTCATGATTTCTTCGAGCTTATAGAGCGTCAGATTAATACGGTGATCAGTGACCCGGCCCTGTGGATAATTATAGGTTCGGATACGTTCAGAGCGGTCGCCGCTGCCTACCTGCAGTTTACGATCGGCCGCCTGTTCAGACTGCTGTTTTTCCTGCTCTGCGGCCAGCAGGCGGGAGGATAGCATGGACATGGCCTTGGCCTTATTTTTATGCTGTGAACGTTCTTCCTGGCATTCTACTACCACACCGCTGGGCAGATGGGTAATGCGGATGGCCGAATCGGTTTTATTGACGTGTTGGCCCCCGGCACCGGATGCGCGGAAGGTATCAATGCGTAAATCCTTGGGATTAATATCAATGGCTTCCACTTCATGCACTTCAGGAATAATGGCCACCGTACAGGCGGAGGTATGTACCCGGCCCTGGGATTCGGTTTCCGGCACCCGCTGTACCCGATGAGCACCGGATTCAAATTTCAGTTTGGAGAAGGCACCATGGCCGACGATGCGCGCAACAATTTCCTTATAACCACCATGATCACCAGGGTTTTCCGACATGACTTCTACTGTCCAGTTCTGGGTTTCAGCATAGCGGCTGTACATTTTAAATAAATCACCGGAAAAAATGGCGGCCTCATCACCACCGGTTCCGGCCCGGATTTCCAGGTAAATATTATGGTCATCATTGGGATCTTTGGGCAGCAGCATTTTTTGTAAATCCAGAGATAATTGTTCCTGAAGCTGTCGGGCTTCCTGAATTTCTTCTTCTGCCATGGCTTTCATTTCAGGATCACTGTCATCCAGCATTTCCATAGCAGATTCTATAGTGTCTGCGCCTTCCTGGTACTGGCTGAATTTTTCCACTACCGGGCTGAGTTCGGCATATTCTTTGGACAGTTCGCGAAAACGGTTCTGATCATTCATAACCTCAGGCTGGGATAACAGCAGGGAGATCTCTTCATGCCGTTCGGACAGGGTTTCAAGTTTACTTATAATGGATGTTTTCACTGCATACTCTTATAAAATAGATAGTAAAAAAATAGGTTGTTCTCCGCTTTAATGAGTGAGATTTTGTCCAAAATAGAACATGCTCTGCTCATCAGGAATGGAGGTTTGCCTGATTTTTAGTTTAAAATATTCGGTATCCCGAATCCCTCTGGC
>JBHNNM010000458.1:0-2144 GCA_048563625.1 Gammaproteobacteria bacterium
ATCAGAGTTTCCTGTAAAACTTTGCTGATTTTTTCCGGAACATTATTTTCCACTTCCATAATGGCCACCCGGATAGCATTAGTAAATGAAAACACATCCGCACCACCATGACTTTTAACCACAATACCTCTTAAACCCAGCAGGCTGGCACCATTATAAATTCTGGGATCAATTTTACTCTTAAAGGCTTTTAATACCGGCATCGCAATGAGTCCGGCCAGCCTGGTCAGCCAGTTGCGATTAAATTCCTGCTTAATGTAGTAAATAATCATTTTGGCCACCCCTTCAGAGGTTTTAAGGGAAATGTTACCCACAAAACCGTCAGCAACCACGACATCCACTACCCCCTTATAGATGTCATCACCTTCAATAAAGCCATAATAGTTCAGGGTGCTGTTTGAAATCAGGCCAGCGGCCTGCTGTACCTGCTCATTGCCCTTCATTGCTTCCTGACCAATATTGAGCAGACCAATAGTGGGTTTTTCTATGTCATCAATGGCGGTAGTCAGTACCGAGCCCATAACTGCAAATTCCAGCAGATGATCCGCTGAAAGCTCTACATTCGCCCCCAGATCCAGCATATGAGTATGACCGGTTTGAGTAGGAATGGCCGAACAGATAGCCGGGCGGTCAATGACCGAAATGGTTTTAAGAACAAAACGAGCAGTCGCCATTAAGGCACCGGTATTACCGGCACTGACACAGGCATCAGCCTCTTTGGCCTTCACCTTGTTAATAGCCACACGCATAGAGGAGTCTTTTTTGCCACGTAATGCAGAAGCCGGCTTTTCATCCATACCCACGACCTGGGTGGTATGCTGAATGGTTAGACGGGCGCGAACATCCGCAGAACAGCTCTGAAGTTTAGCATTTATAGAAGATTCGTCACCCACCAGAATAATTTTCAGACGCGGATATTCTTGGGCAATATTAATAGCGGCCGGTATGGTAACATCCAGTCCGATATCTCCGCCCATGGCATCTATAGCAATTGTGCTGGTGTTTTGTTTGTTTATCATTAATGTGTTCATGGTAAAGGAAAAAACAAAGCCCCAGAAATATTCTGAGGCTTTGTTTTAGAAACAGGCAATAAATCCGTTAATATTTATGTTCATTTGCTCGTTGGCAGCCAAAATCACTGAATTAATTTTAACATCCGACATTAAGCAAAGTTAGAAAACAAAAGTATTAATATTTAAATTACTTGTTAATAACCTTTTGGCCCTTGTAGTAACCATCTTCAGTCACATGATGACGACGATGAGTTTCACCACTGGTTGGGTCGATTGATAAAGTAGGATTACTCAGAGAATCATGGGAGCGACGCATGCCACGACGAGCCGGAGTACATTTGTTTTTTTGAACTGCCATTAGTTTTTCCTCAAATAACTAAAATTAAACTATATAAAACTTAACAAAACGGGAGGTTAAACTCCCGTTTATTTCTTTAACTGTTTTAATATGGCAAAAGGATTATCATCCTCCTGCTTATCTTGTTCTACACCTGAACCCTTATCCGAATTATCAGCAGTAGCCACCGGTTCATCGGCTGGAAAATCTAACTGTATATGACAGCCAGTTTCAGAATCCGATTCAGGATGCATAGCAAACTGCGGCAATGCCAGCAGCAGCTCATCCTCAATCAGCACTCTTGGATCAAAAAGTTCTTTTTTATTCAGCCAGAAAACATCATAACCGGAGTCTTCAGCTTTTTTCTGTTCAAAATCATCATGAACAAAAGCAATGGATACATCACAATCCAGAGCCAGAGTAAAATTTTCTATACAGCGTTGACACTTCATAACGACTTTCGCATCAACATGCCCGCTAACAAATCGATTATCCAGTCTGTCTTTATCAAATTCAAGGTGATAATGAATATCACCTTGAGGCTCGATAATTGACTCATTCAGACGCAGCAGATCTTTTTCAGACTCCTGCGGACTGATAACACCTTCAAGAGTTAGCCCTTTGTCGGTATATCGATAATGATCAATTCGCTGTGGTATGCGTTCTGCCATTTAGCTACCGATTTAAGCCGTTCTAATGTCTTTCAAAGCACTATTAGCAACTTTTAGCAATCTTGAACAGAACAGGCTTTTTGAAACCATTCAGGATAATCTCCTATTTTAAGGCTTTTGAAT
>JBHNNM010000459.1:0-2144 GCA_048563625.1 Gammaproteobacteria bacterium
TGTGGAAAGGCTGGTATCGTCTGCAAGACCGGGTAGATGGTATGATGATGGCACAATCCATCGCCTCTGAAGCTGTCTCATGAGATATGATCAAGAGACAGTTCTAAAGAAGGGGGAAGTTAAAAGCTTAATAAACGCATGGAAACAACTTAGCTATCGCAGTAATATTTTGTAAAAATATTACATAATAACCGGATATGGTATTATAAAAAGTTAATATTCTTATTTTACCGCCCTGATCAGAACAAGCAGAGCAAAAAGCAGAGGTAGAAAACAAGTGGATTTTTTCCCCATTTTCATGAACATTAGAAATCGTCAATGTGTGGTTATTGGCGGTGGCAAGGTCGCGGCCAGAAAAATTGCTTTATTGCTTAAGGCTGGCGCACAGGTACAGGTGGTGGCGCCTGAATTGTGCCGTGAGGTCAGCGAAATGGCTAAAACTAGGCAGATAAAACATTATGCCCGCGCCTTTGATGAAAAAGATATTTGTGACAGCAGCCTATGTGACAGTGTACTGGTTATTGCCGCCACTAATAATCAGAGTGTGAATGAAAAGGTCTCTGAACTGGCCAAAGCGTGTTCCATGCCGGTCAATGTGGTGGATCAGCCGCATTTATGCAGTTTTATTATGCCGTCTATTGTGGATCGTTCGCCTATTCAGATTGCCATTTCCACCGGCGGCAGTTCGCCGGTACTGGCCCGCTTACTGCGTACCCGTCTGGAAAGCTATATTCCCACGGCTTACGGTAAACTGGCACAGCTGGTTGACGGCTTTCGCAGCAAGGTTATTGAAAAATTTCCCAATAGCGAACAGCGCCGTTATTTCTGGGAAAATGTCTTGGAAGGGCGTATTCCTGAACTGTTATTTCAGGGCAATGAACATGCAGCCCGCCATGCCTTGGAAAAAGCCATTGATGAAGATTTTTCTGAAGAAAGCGGAGAAGTTTATCTGGTGGGGGCCGGTCCCGGTGATCCTGATTTGCTGACTTTCAGAGCCCTGCGCCTGATGCAGAGAGCTGATGTGGTGGTTTATGACCGTCTGGTATCCCAGGGGATCCTGGATCTGGTACGCCGTGATGCTGAGCTGGTCTATGTCGGCAAGGAAAGAAATAATCATGCGGTACCTCAGGAGGGCATTAATGAATGCCTGGTGCGTTATGCCAAAGAAGGTAAGCGGGTACTGCGTCTTAAGGGCGGCGATCCCTTTATCTTCGGACGCGGCGGGGAAGAAATTGAAACACTGAAAGAAAACAATGTTATTTTTCAGGTGGTTCCCGGTATTACCGCAGCGGCCGGCTGTGCCAGCTATGCTGGTATTCCGCTGACGCATCGTGATTATGCTCAGTCCTGTGTGTTTGTAACCGGGCATTTAAAAGACGGCACCGTTAACCTGAACTGGACAGTCCTGGCGCATCCTAATCAGACCATAGTTTTCTATATGGGCTTACAGGCGGTTAATGTGATCCATAAGGAGCTGGTGGTGCATGGTTTAAAAGATGAAACACCTGCGGCCCTGGTTGAACAGGGGGCTACTGAAAATCAGCGTGTCCATGTCGGTACACTGGCCACTCTGGCGGATATAGTGGAACGGGAAAAAGTAAAAGCACCTACACTGATCATTGTCGGTGATGTAGTGACCTTACATGATAAATTGAAATGGTTTAATCCGAATTCAGAGCGCACTTCATCGTTTCAAAGTGCTCGTGGTCAGCGGGATTAGATAAAAGAACAGATAAAAAAATCAGACAAAGAAAATACTTAACACCAGATAAAGTGAAAGCATGAGTCCGGTAAAAGCAATATCGATGGTACTCATAAATAGATAAACCTGTTTCATACTGGCTTCCTTAAATCTGATCGGTTTTTTTCTTATCCGTTTTCTAAACTATAAAATGATTAAGCTATGAAGTCTGCAAGACAAGTCTGATCCTTTTGTAGGAATGATTTTATTGTTTGTAGGACTTAGGCTGAATAAATCAGTTGAAGAAAATGCTGTACATTTACAATGTATGAATACAAAAGTTAAGGCTCTTCTCCGCTCTGATGAGTGAAGAAAGATGCTAATACTCACAAAACCTGTTGAAATATAAAGCTTCTGACAGTTTTATAAGCAATAGGTAATATGAGTATCAACATCTCACCCA
>JBHNNM010000460.1:0-2135 GCA_048563625.1 Gammaproteobacteria bacterium
GTAAGCGCCCAATAATCCCACCTACCCCCACCCCTTAAAATCCTTCAAACTATTACCTTTTATAATTTCATAATCATAAAAGGTAACCCTATGCCCCACGAACGAGATGAAGAAATGCGCACCCACCTGCATGCCTGGCAGTCCAGCGGCCTGACCCAGAAGCAATACTGCCAGCAACACAATCTTAAAACTCATATGTTCAGTTACTACAAAGCCAAATTTCTTAGGCAGTCAGATGATAGTGAGAGCTTAATACCGGTACAGGTTGTTCAGGATAAAGCCGTTTCAGGCCTGACTTTAAATCTGCCCAATGGTTTAAGTCTGGAAATCCATCCAGGGTTTGACCAGCCCACCTTTATGCAAGTGCTGTCTTTACTGAAATAGCTTAATGTTGTCTGTTAATCAAAACACTCAGGTTTACCTGGCCTGTGGTGCCACCGATATGAGAAAGAGTATAAACGGATTAAGTCTGCTGGTTTCTGAAGTTCTGCAACAGGATGTTTTCAGCGCCAGCCTGTTTGTCTTTTGTAACCGTAACCGGGATAAACTTAAAATTCTGCACTGGGATAATAATGGTTTCTGGCTGTATTATAAGCGCCTGGAAAAGGGACGCTTTAAGTGGCCTGAGTTAAGAGGACAAACTTCTGTCCGTTTAACTCAACGGGAATTAAACTGGCTTCTGGATGGTTTAAACATTGAAAAAGTTCAGGCTCACCCCCGACTGAACTATACGCATATTGGCTGACAAAACTACGGATGAAGCCTTGAACAAGCGCAGAAAAAACAAACAAAAAACAATCTAATACATTGATTTAACGGTGAAATACTATACTCACTGTAGTATAATACAGTCCATGAAATCCACTGCCGTATCAACTGACAAAACCATTGCTCAACTGCAATCAAAGATAGTGGATTTAGAAACCAAAGTTCGGTTTTATGAAGAGCAGTTTAACCTGTTACAACATAAACGCTTTGGCCGTTCTTCTGAAAAGCCCGATACACAGGCCGAGCTGTTTAATGAAGCCGAAAGTATTATAACGGAAGAAGAACACACCCATCATGATGATACAGAAGCAGACTCTGCTCAAATCACCATTACCTATACCCGGAAAAAGCCCGGTCGCAAACCTTTACCCAAAGACCTGCCCAGAGAGCAAATCCGTTACGAATTACCCAAAAGCGAGCAGGTCTGCGGCTGTGGTCATGCTTTGCATGAAATCGGAGAAGACACTTCTGAGCAACTGGATATCATTCCGGCGCAGATTAAAGTTATAGAGCACATTCGGGTCAAATACGCCTGCCGTCAGTGTGATAACGGCATTAAAACAGCCCCTAAATCAGCTCAGCCTATTGAAAAAAGCATTGCATCACCGGGCTTACTGGCCCATATTGCCGTTGCCAAATACACCGATGCCTTACCCCTGTATCGACAGGAAGCCATCTTTAAACGTCTGAACATTGATATTAACCGCACCAGTATGGCTAACTGGATGATAAAAATAGCCCAGTTAACTCAACCTCTGCTGCAAAGGCTTATTCATTATCAGTTACAGCAATCCATTATCCAGGCTGATGAAACTCCGGTTCAGGTGCTCAATGAACCGGGAAGAAAGGCACAAAGCCAGTCTTATATGTGGTTGTACCAAAGCGGCAGCAGTGGTGCATCCCCACCCATCATTATTTATGAGTATCAGCCCGGGCGCAGAGGGTTGTTTGCCAAAAACTACCTGCAGGATTTTAAAGGACAATACCTTCAAACCGATGGCTACAGTGGGTATGCCCAGGTGTGCACCCCGCAAAGTGGTATTGTCTCTGTGGGTTGCTGGGCTCATGCCCGGCGTAAGTTTGATGAGGTGACTAAAGCCCTTAAGGGTAAAAACGTGAAACCCGGCAAGGCTCATATGGCACTTAACACCATTGCCAAACTTTATGCCATTGAAAAGCAGTGCAAAACCATGAGTGCAGAGCAGCGTTATCTTGTTCGTCAAAAGAAAAGTCAGCCCATATTAAATCAGTTTAAGCAATGGCTGGATAAATCCACTGAGCAGGTACCGCCTAAACAACTTCTGGGCAAGGCCATTCATTATGCTTTAAATCAATGGACTGCGTTAACCCGCTACATTGAAGATGGT
>JBHNNM010000461.1:0-2132 GCA_048563625.1 Gammaproteobacteria bacterium
TGGTCTGGAAATTTGCAAGGTAATAAGGCTTATTTTACCAAAAACTTGCAAATTTAACACCCAAAACTCACCAACATTTCCTTATAAATCAATACACTATGATTTGTTCAGGGCGGACTAACTACGACTGCTCCTTCTGCATTGATTATTCCCGCCAGTTTACTACACTTAAAAAGCAATCCTTACATGGGGTAATTTATGCAATCAAATTGCAGACTAAAGTCTATATTATTACTGCAATTATTTTCCTGCTGCACTTTATGGTCAGTATCACCATTGGCCAGCGGCAGATAAAGACAGAAGTACTGGCCAATATTAAAGACAATGCCCGCAATGTCCGTGGCGTTCTTATGGCCTATCGCAGTGTTTATCAGAAAATTTTTCTTAACCACCAGATTCAAATCAATGATACCACTCTGGAATTTCTGCCTGCCTATGCCATCAGTCGTATTTCCGACGAATTTACTCAATGGGTGAACAGCGGTCTGACCTTTAATACGGTTTCCGACCGTCCCAGAAACCCAAGAAATATGGCGGATCCAGTTGAACTGGAAGCCATTAACTATTTCAGGAAACATAAGTCTGCTCAGGAACGCTTTGTCCCCTTTACCAGTAAAGACGGGGAACAGTTTTACCACTTCAGTCAGCCCATTTATATAGAACCACGCTGCCTGAAATGCCATGGTGAAAGAAGCCGGGCACCGGAAAGCATTAAGAATCGCTATGATACCGCTTACAACTATAAACTGGGTGATTTACGGGGCTTAATGAGTATTAAGCTGCCTTCAAAAATTATACAGCAACGCATTGAAGAACTATTTGAAAACAGTGTAAAAATACACCTGCTACATTTTTATTTTCACTGCTCCTGATCTCGGTGCTGATGAACAAAACCGTGATTTCCCGCATCCGCAATCTGCAACGCAGTTCAGAACTTCTGGCTGCCGGGGACTACCAGGCCCGGATTGATATCGCCGGTAATGATGAATTAACTCAGGTGGGTCAGTCATTTAATAAAATGGCTCAGACCATTGCTCAAAGGGAACAGTCTCTGCTTAAACAGCAGGCGCTGTACCATGCACTGGCTCAGACCAATAAAAGTATTATTCAGTTTAATGACAAGCAAAAGTTATTTGAAAAAATATGCCAGATTGCCACGGCCCAGGTTCATTTGACCCTGGCATGGGTTGGCCTGGTCAATAACACTGAATCCAGACTGGACATTGTTGCCATTTCTGGTAAAAGCAGGGACTGTCTGCACAAACTGGATTTTACACTTAACCCGGATGCCCTCAATCAGAGTAATCCTGCCAAACCCGCTGTAAAAGCTGTTCTGCATAAAAAAATTGTCATTATTAATGATTACCTGAATCACCCTGAAACCCACCCTCAGCATCAGGATGCACGGGTCGAAAATATACATGCCGTAGCCGCTCTGCCAGTATTCAGAAACCAGCAGGTTATTGGTGTTTTTTCAGTTTATTCGGATCAGGTTGATTTTTTCAGTAAGGATATTGTCAGCCTGCTGGAAGAAATGGTACGGGATATTGAATACGCTATCCGCTATTATGAATTACAGCAGCAGCTGGAACAGTACACGACAGAACTGGGTAAGGTCAATGAATCCATGAGCCTGTTGCTGGAATCTACCGGTGAAGGGATTTACGGTGTCGATATTAATGGCCTGTGCACATTTGCCAACCGTGCTGCACTTAAAATGTTTGGTTTTTCTCTGGACGATCTACTGGGACAGAAAATGCACACTCTGACCCACCATACACATAAGGATGGAACACCCTATCCATCACATGAATGTCCTGTCTATCAGGCATTTCATACTAACACTCCCAGACATATTGAGAACGAAGTATTCTGGCGCAGTGACGGCACATCTTTCCCGGTTGAATATTCCGCTTATCCCATTGTCAACGATAAACAGGAAATAACCGGTTCGGTCACAATTTTTCGTGATGTGACTGAAACCCAGAAAATAAAAAACAAGATGAATTTTCTGGCTCTTCTCCGCTCTGATGAGTGAAGAAAGATGCTAATACTCACAAAACCTGTTGAAATATAAAGCTTCTGACAGTTTTATAAGCAATAGGTAATATGAGTATCAACATCTCACCCAC
>JBHNNM010000462.1:0-2118 GCA_048563625.1 Gammaproteobacteria bacterium
ATAGAAACATTAACTGATGGGAAATCAGTCTGGGCTGAAAAAAATTTAGCTCAGGTTTAATCTGACAGACACCTTCAAAACGGGAGGACTGTCAGATCAGGTCGGAACTACTACATTTAAATCATATAATTGCACCTTCTGTATAACTATCATTGTTTGAGCAAACTGGTCATTGAAGCATAAGATTTCCTTTCTCTTTGCAGCTTGATGAAATAACTGATAATTCAGGTTTAAAGTATCGCACAGTTTACAAAAAATGTGTGAATATGTGTTAATATGTGTTTGTTACTGATAATAATTGATGAGGAGTACATTTATGCCACGTACAACCAGCATTACTCTGGGGAAGCATCAGCAGAAATTTATTGAAGCCCTTGTTCAAAGCGGCCGTTATACATCAGCCAGTGAAATCGTGAGAGATGCCTTACGAAAACTGGAGGAATCTCAAGGCTCAGAATGGTTACTTGGTCAACTTATTGAGGGTGAAAAAGGCGAAGCTAAAGCTTGGAATGATGAGGCTCTCATGGCACACGTAAAGCAGGAAGCAACAAAGCGTGGCAAGCTATAAAACCTCCCCTGCTGCAGAACAAGATTTAATCGATATTTATGTACGTGGATTTCATAAATGGGGAGAGAAAAAAGCCGATGATTTCCAGCAACAATTAATTTCAACTTTTCGGTTGCTGGCAGAAAATCCAGGTTTAGGCCGCTCAGTTACTATTAGACCTCAGTTGCAACGATATGATGTTGTTCCTTATGTCATTTTTTATCGTAAATTCAGTTACAGTGTTCGAATTGTGCGTATATTATATAAAAATAGAGCAATGGAAAGACATTTGTGAAATATGAGAACTAAAGGTTCTCCTCCCATTCAGTATTTAAAAAGTGTATAGTGTGTTGCCTTAACTAAACTTTCTTTTTTATAAAGAAGATTTTAGTGTGTTTTTTCTTTATGGGGAATATGAATTAGCGTTCAGCGTTCAGAAAGAGCATGGAGTATAAGAGCTTGGGATTAAGGGAGAGCTTGATTGGGTTTGCTGTGAGGGAATAGTTTTTCTTGAATTATTTCGCATTATTTGACTATAATGAACTAATCGTTCGATATTGTTGGGGATTTATTGATGGATACTCTTTCTGCTAATGAGGCTAAAACCCAGTTTGGGGAAATGTTGTTAAAGGCTCAACGTGGACCGGTTCAAATTAATAAAAATGGGAAACCTGTGGTGGTGGTTATTTCAATGGATGAATATGAAAGCATTGAGGCTCTTAAGTTGCAGTTGTTACAAGCAAGAGCTGAGCAGGCCAGGCTTGATGTTGAAACAGGCAATACCATTGATGGTGATTCTTTTTTTGATGCGTTAGAGGAAGGTCAGTTTGATTAATGGCTGATTTTCGATTAACTCCGGAAGCTAAATCTGATCTCATTAAGATTCGACATTTTACGAAACAAAACTGGGGCAGTAAGCAATCTAAAAAATATATATCTGAGCTCAGGCAAACCATGCTTTTACTTGCCGACAATCCCTCTCTTGGTAAGGCCAGACCAGAGTTGGGGCTGGATGTATTCAGTTTTCCTTATGCCAGTCATGTTATTTATTATATGGTGCATAAACAGCAATTGGTGGTATTTGGTGTATTGCATAAAAGCATGATTCCTTTAAAGCATCTGTCTGGGCGGGATTTGAAGGGTTGAGCGTTGAGCGTTGAGCGTTCAGAAAGAGCATAGAAGGTTAAGGGAGAGTATAGGGTTTTGTGTAATCTCTGCGTCAATTATGAAGAGCTTTGATTATATAATCTGGGTCAGAATCAACCAGTCGTAGCAAGGAACGGGCTGGGCCAGTAGGGTTTCGTCTGCCTTGTTCCCAGTTTTCTAATGTACGCTTACTGACACCAATTAATGCTGCAAACCGAGTTTGGGACAGGCCGGTTTTTTCTCTAATTGCTTTAACCTCAGGCTCTGGATATTCAAATTGTCTGGATGGTTTTGACTTTCCTTTAACTGTAGTAGTTCCGACCTGATCTGACAGTCCTCCCGTTTTGAAGGTGTCTGTCAGATTAAACCTGAGCTAAATTTTTTTCAGCCCGGACTGATTTCCCATCAGTTAATGTTTCTATGGG
>JBHNNM010000463.1:0-2118 GCA_048563625.1 Gammaproteobacteria bacterium
GACAAATTAATCATTGCAGTAGGCCGCAGCCCTAATATCAGTGATCTGTTTGAGGACGAAACCGAACTGGAATTTGATGAGGGTCGCTTTATCCATGTTAACCAGTATTGTGAAACTTCCCTACCCGGTATTTATGCCATAGGCGATATTGTACGTGGTCCCATGCTGGCGCATAAAGGCTCAGAAGAAGGCCTTATGGTGGCTGAACGGATTGCCGGTAAATTCAGAGAGGTGAATTATGATCTTATCCCGTCTGTTATTTATACCCATCCCGAAATTGCCTGGGCAGGTAAAACCGAACAGGAATTAAAAACCGCTGGAATTGATTACCAGATTGGCACTTTTCCTTTTGTTGCCAGTGGACGTGCCCAGGCCGTGGGTGAAACCAACGGTATGATCAAGGTGGTGGCTGATGCCCGCACGGATCGAATACTGGGCGTCCACATACTGGACAACAATACCTCTGAAATTATTGCTCAGGCCGTTATCGCCATGGAAATGGGTGCCAGCTCTGAAGATATTGCCCTGAGCGTATTTGCCCATCCTACCCTGTCTGAATCATTTCATGAGGCAGCTCTGGCAGTATCGGGTAGTGCGCTGCATATTATGCAGAAACGCAGATAAGTCGGGTTAATTCTTCGTAACTATTTCTGCCCAAATTCAGCCCAAAATCAATTTTTTCTGGTAAAATCAACCAGATTATTTGATGTGATTTGGATTGCTTTGCTTCTTTTTTATTATTTTGACAAATATCAATTCTAAACCCATCTAAAATAAGCTACCCTAACACGGTTATAAATTTCTGGTCGCATTGGATAAGCCGATGCGTGAGTTAACTTTTGGAGAATCTACATGATTAAACCTCATGGATCTGATGAACTAAATCCACTTTTTGTTTACGACCCTGCTGAAAACGAAGCATTACAAAAAGAAGCTGAATCTTTACCTTCCGTACTGGTCAGTTCTGCTACTGCAGCCAATGCGGTTATGCTGGGCGGTGGTTATTTTAACCCTCTGACCGGCTATATGAACAAGGCGGATGCCCTTTCAGTTGCCCGTGACATGAAAACCACTTCCGGTTTATTCTGGCCTACTCCGGTTTTAAACCTGCTGCAGGATGCCCAAGGCGTTAAAGCCGGCGACCGTATTGCTCTGAAAGATCCCAATGTTGAAGGTAATCCTGTACTGGCCGTAATGGATGTTGAAGCCGTTGAAGAATTTACTGATGATGAAATCAAGGAAATTACTCAAAACGTTTATCGTCCAAGTCCTGATGAAGCGCATCCAGGTGTTGATGCCTTTGTTGCCCAGGGTAAGGTTGTTTTATCCGGTCCTATTAAGGTTCTGAACTTCTCCTACTTCCAGACTGAATTTCCAGATACTTTCCGTACTGCAGTTGAAATTCGTAATGAAATTGCTGAACGCGGCTGGAAAAAAGTGGTTGCGTTCCAGACTCGTAACCCAATGCACCTGGCACACGAAGAACTGTGTCACATGGCGATGGAACGTTTAGGCTGTGACGGCCTGGTTATCCATATGCTGTTAGGTAAGCTTAAGCCCGGCGACATCCCTGCTCCTGTTCGTGATGCAGCGATTCGTAAAATGGTGGAATTATACTTCCCTGAAAACAGTGCCATGGTAACCGGTTACGGTTTCGATATGCTGTATGCAGGACCTAAGGAAGGTGTATTACACGCAGTGTTCCGTCAGAACATGGGTGCTACTCACTTTATTATCGGTCGTGACCATGCCGGTGTTGGCGATCACTACGGTGCCTTTGATGCTCAGAAGATCTTTGATGAAGAAGTACCTGAAGGTGCATTAGAAATCGAAATCTTTAAAGCTGACCATACTGCTTATTCCAAGAAACTGAAGAAGGTTGTTATGATGAGTGAAGCACCTGATCATACTAAAGATGACTTTGTACTGCTTTCCGGTACCAAGGTTCGTGAAATGTTAGGCAATGGTATTGCACCACCTAAAGAATTTTCACGACCTGAAGTGGCCAAGATTCTGATGGATTATTACGAAAGCCTTAAAAAGTAACAGGCTTAATCTCCTGAATCAAAAAAGGCATTATCCTTAACTGGATAATGCCTTTTTTATTGCTGGCTTCTA
>JBHNNM010000464.1:0-2113 GCA_048563625.1 Gammaproteobacteria bacterium
TAAATAACGACCAGACCTCTCGTGGGCTTAAGAGTGATTGTGAAGCCGCTGTTGATGGGCAGTTCGGATGGTGTGGACAATATCCCTGAGTTCTGGTTCATTTGCTTCCTGCATTCCCATAAGATAATCAAACAGTACGGGGTCAATTATAGTTAATAACTGCTCAAATTTACATTTCTGATCCCCGACAGGGCATCATAGTCATAGGTCAGAAAATCCTGCAGAAATAATTCCAGTTCCAGCATACCTCGACGACACTGCCATTGCAGACGTTGGCGGTTTTTAAATGATTTATCCTGTTCGGTATTATCAGTCATCACAGCATATTCTTGAGCATCAGTTGTTTAATATGCCCAATAGCTTTAGTAGGGTTAAGATGCTTGGGACAGGCATCCACGCAACTTATAATAGAATGGCAGCGGAACAGTTTATAGGGGCCTTGCAGATCTTCCAGACGCTCTTCAGTGGCCTGATCCCGACTGTCGGCCAGAAAACGCCAGGACTGCAATAAGGCCGCCGGCCCGCGAAACTTATCCGGGTTCCACCAGAAAGAAGGACAGGAAGTTGAACAGCAGGCGCACAAAATACATTCATACAGGCCATCCAGTTTGTCCCGCTCCTGTGGGCTTTGAGTATATTCCACTTCCGGTACCGGATCTTTGACAATCAGCCAGGGTTTGACGGCCCGGTACTGGTTTAGAAACTGGGTCATATCAATCACCAGATCACGGATCACCGGCAGGCCCGGCAAAGGCCGAATCACCACGGGTTCAGATAACTCCGCCAGTGGAGTGATACAGGCCAGACCGTTTTTACCGTTAATGTTCATGCCGTCAGAAGCACAGACCCCTTCCCCGCAGGAATGTCTGAAGGTCAGGCTTTCATCCTGTTCATTTTTTATTCTCAAAAGAGCATCACGCAGCATTAAACCCGGTGTTATTTCCTGCAGTTCAAAGTCCTGCATACGGGGTTTGCTCTCTGTTTCAGGATTATACCGATAGATAGAAAAACGCATAATTTAGTAAACCCGCTCTTTAGGTGGAAAGGTGTCAACACTAATGGGCCGGGTGCGCACCGGTTTATAACTTAAACAATTGTCCTGCTGATAATACAGGCTGTGCCCGAGCTAGTGCTCATCATCCCGCTGAGGAAAATCCACTCTAGAATGGGCGCCGCGGCTCTCCTGTCTGGACAAGGCACTGATAACCGTGGCCAGCCCCAGTTCCACCAGATTTTCCAGTTCCAGGGCTTCAACTCTGGCGGTATTAAAAATGCGGGAATGATCATTGATAACGGCATGCTGCAGACGTTCCTGAATAGACTTCACTTCTTTTACGCCCTCAGTCAGTACTTCTTCCGTTCTGAACACACCGCACTTTTCTTCCATAAGTTGCTGAAATTCTGCTTTTAAAGCAGCCACACTTTCTGAATTGTCAGTAGCAGAGCCAGGCTGTTCCCAACGGGCCAGTCTTTGCACGGCCTGCTCTACGGTCTCATCCGGTAAAGGCTTATGCTGACGGTGAGTTTTCAGATAGTCAATGATATGTTTACCCGCAGCCCGGCCAAAGACCACAATATCCATCAGAGAATTTCCACCGAGACGGTTAGCACCGTGTACCGAGGCACAGGCACACTCTCCAGCGGCATACAGGCCGGGTATGACTTCCTCAGCTCCGGTACCCACAGGTATCACCACCTGGGCATAGCGATTGGTCGGAATACCGCCCATAGTATAGTGTGCCGTTGGAAATACCGGCATGGGAGCTTCAATGGGATCGATACCCAGAAACGTCAGGCTGATATCCCGGATCCCCGGCAGGCGTTTTTTTATGACTTCCGGATCCAGATGGTCTACTTTTAACAGTACATGATCCTTATTCGCTCCGCAGCCCCGCCCTTCTCTTATTTCAACCGCAATGGCCCGGCTGACCACATCTCTGGAAGCTAGGTCTTTGGCGTGAGGAGCATAACGTTCCATAAACCGTTCCCCTTCGCTGTTAACCAGATAACCGCCTTCACCGCGTACCCCTTCACTGATCAGCATACCCTTACCGGCCACTCCAGTGGGATGAAACTGGAAAAACTCCATATCCTGCAAAGGAATACCTGCCCG
>JBHNNM010000465.1:0-2109 GCA_048563625.1 Gammaproteobacteria bacterium
TTTTCAGTTCCCTAGTTTGACTCTGCAGCAGGGGGTGGGCTAGCTGGCTCCATTTTGTCCCATGGCAGCAGGTGGAGAAACACCTACTGGTGGCATCAAGAAAGCCCGCAGCTCCTGGTTAAGGGAGGCAACTTCAGGATCTTGAGTTTCGTACAGACGGACTGCTTTGGTAAACTGGACCAGACCTGGAAATAAACATATAGATACATATGTGAGACACACACACACACACACACACACACACACACACACACACACACACACACACACACACACACATATTGTTAGATAGATAGACAGACAGATATTATATGTGTGAGTGGCAGCCAAATACTACTGATGACAGGAAGAACAATCTGGTAGCAGAAGCTAAATATTATTATACAGAACAGAAACAGACAGATCTTGGAACAGAAACCAAACTTTCAATTATGCTACTGAAAACCTGAATAATTTTATAATTTATATTATTAATTGTATATAAAATTAATACTTTTGTAAAGCACACTTCCAGTGGCTATGACGACACCACTTTATATGCTTTACACAAAAGGGGGCTGGGGAGTTAAAAGGGAACCCTGTATCATTCTAGCATAGAAACAGACATAACTACATAAAGCCATTGCAGCAGTAATAATAACACGACATAATTACAGCATACACTTATAAACACATACATTACAGCATATACTACAAACACTACAACTGACACACACAGGCAAATCTTTCAAATTTATAAACATTACTATTTAAATATTTACAAGACAGTAAAATAAGTAATATTAACACTTGAAAGGACTGTTAACCCAATTCTGAAGGTACAGCTATTATGTTTACACAGGGCTGAGCACCTTTTGTAATATAAAGTCATAACACTTTCTGCCACTGCCCTCAAAGTACAACAGAACCCCAGATGAAAGTTGATTCCCATAAGACTTATTGAAGACCATTGATGATTTTTTGCTTAAACTTTCTTTCCTTTTTGGGGGGGTGGGGTGGGGTGGGGTGGGGGGCATGTCCATGTAACAGACTTCCTCTCCTCCTTGCCCACAAGCACCACTGCTCTTTGAATCAGGGGGTGAACAAGGAAGAGGAGGCTGAAGCTCTTTTCTGTGTTTGTAAATTATACACTTTGTGCTCAGGTTGGATAGATTATACCTCATTGTTTCTGTTACAGTCTTGCTGTTACGCTATACAAAACTCTCTTTAAAAAACAAAACACCTGTTTATGCAGCTTGGTTATAGAAGATGTAGTTAAAAAGTCTCAAACAATAATAAACATAATGTATTGCTGGTGTTCCTTTGTTGCATATTAATTGATTTAGAGTTAGGCTCCCTAAGTTCTTCAAGAACTGGTTGCCAATGTATGTCACATTCAATGTATGACATGACAAAAAGAAAGAAAAAAGGAATTTTAATATGTAAATTTACGTCTATCACTCTCTGCAGATCTCATTCTCTCTCATCCCACTCCCCCCACCCCCATTTTCCTCCCTTTATTTCTCTTGCTACTGACACATAAGACACATGCAAGCATTACACTCTCCCCCTTCCCACCTCTCCCTCCACACACATGATGCACGTGTGTAATACAGTCATCAATATTACGCAAACTGACAAAGTCAGTGTCTCACCATCTCCCTCTGCTAAGAAGCCATACTTGTGAATGACATCCATCTGTATCTGGGCAACAACAGGGAAGACAACTTGCATGCCCTTCAGCATGTCATTACCAGCGGTGTCCCTTGCCTCGCTAAGACGGGCAGCATTCTCTGGCAGCTTGAAGGCATCAAGAACATCACTTAGTGCAGCTGAAAGTGAAAGTACACAACTGCTTCATAGAATCATAGAAACCACAAGAGTTGTTAGTTTTGACATCTCAATGTTCACATGGACAAGAACACAACTTATTAGGAAGGATGGAAGCTTATTACAGATGCAGAATTTTTTTAGCAGATTTTATCTACTCTGTGGGCAAGTAAAGATTGCATAGCATGTTACATGTAATAAAATTAATAATAACCATAGTGTAACTAGTTTTGTAAATTAGGGAACTAATTCTTGACTACTGAACACAATTTCTTTTACTTCCATGTACAATGTACTTCA
>JBHNNM010000466.1:0-2076 GCA_048563625.1 Gammaproteobacteria bacterium
TGTTAAGATAGTTCTTGGCATGGTAAGTGTTCTTGTATGTTGATTTTTCACAAAACCATTATACTTGTTTAACAAATACCATGCTGCCTATTTTTTAACCACAAAAGATCAACAGCCCCTAATATCGATATTAATATTAACAAGACCATTTCATCCATTGAAAAAGCCCGTGATAATATTGTGGATAATATCGGTCAGCTCAGCAGCGTGTCCAGTTTAAGCCATGAAAGCAGTGAACAGGCTCTGGCTATCAGTAACTCCATGAAACAAGTGGTGCAGTTTGTAGCTGATCAACGTAATTCAATTTCTGAAATCAGCAATCAGGTTACGCAATTAAAATCAGCCTCACATAATAGTAATGAACAGGCAGACACCTTGTATATTGGTTCAGAAAAATTACAGCAGGCTTCCACTGAATTAAATAATCTCCTTGAACAATTCAAAGTCTAGGCTATTCTCTAAAGTGTAGTTTTACAATATACAGAGGAATCTAAATTGAACACCTTTAATTCAAACATCATTTCCAGAACCCTGATTGGTCTGTTTGCCAGTGTCAGCCTGATGGCCGGCCATGCAGTCTATGCAGAAGATGCTCATGTAAATATTAAAGCCGGTGCTGCCGATTTACAGAAATGGCTGTTGCCTGATAAACCTCCGGTTCCAGAAAATAATGCCATGACTCCGGAACGGATTTCACTGGGTCAAAAGCTTTTTTTGATCCCCGCCTGTCCGGTGAGGGTAATATGTCCTGTGCCACTGTCATAACCCCATGCTGGGCTGGTCTGACGGTCTGCCAACTGCAAAGGGTGTTAAGAGCCAGGTGCTGGGCAGGGCTTCTCCTACCATTATCAATACCGCTTTTAATTCTATTCAGATGTGGGATGGATGTAAAAAATCCCTGGAAGATCAGGCCATGGGGCCTATGGAAGCCACTGTTGAAATGAATATGGATACCAAAAAACTTTTTAAGTGGCTGCAGTCTAATAAAGAATACAGCCAGTTATTTGAACAGGCTTATCCTGGTGAAGAAATTGGTGCCAGCACGGTGGCCCGGGCTTTAGCTAGTTATGAAAGAACGGTTATTTCCAATAACTCAGCCTTTGACAAATGGGTAAAAGGCAATGCTTCAGCTATGACTCCAACAGGTTAACGCTTTTAAACTCTTTGTCGGCAAGGCTAAATGCAATAATTGTCACATGGCACCTAATTTTACGGATAACGGCTTTCACAACCTAGGACTGGCATCTTTTGGTGATAAAACCCCTGATCTTGGACGTTATATGCAAAAGCCCATTGGTCTGTTAAAAGGGGCATTTAAAACACCGACCCTGCGTGATATTTCCCGTACAGCTCCTTATTTCCATGATGGTTCAGCCAAAACCCTGATGGATGTGGTTAATCACTATGACCAGGGCGGGGTGGTTAAAACCCGACTGTCACCTAATATGCCACGCAAGCTGGACCTGACTCAGCAGGAAAAAGAAGAACTGGTTGCCTTTATGGAGGCACTGACTTCTCCCTTTATTAAAGTGGAATTACCTGAGTTACCAAGATAAATAACCGATTAACTTCCCCCGTTTGGGGGGGACACTGATTTTTAAAACCTGGAGATAGAAAGTGAAATATATCATCTTATCAATACTGTTGTTTTTTATTGCTCAGTCAGCCTATGCTGAAGAGTTTGAAGTAGGTCAGAAAAACAAACAGTTTACACAGCAGAAAATGACCATTAAAAAAGGCGATAGTGTTAAGTTTATTAATGAAGACCCTTTCTTCCACAATGTATTCAGTTTATCGGAAGTCCAGTCATTTGATCTGGGTTCCTATCCCAAGGGTGAATTTAAAAGCGTTACCTTTGATAAGCCTGGAACCGTAGAAGTGGAATGTGCCATACATCCCAATATGCACATGACGATTGAAGTTAAGGAATAATTTAATGACACGGATCAATATTCTTCCGCGGATTCAACTCTGAAGTGCAACGCATGAATTTCCCGTTCTTGTAAGTGATTTCTGCATTGCCTGGAATGGTGTAAGAAAGTTAAGACTCTTTCTTGGTCTATTATTCAGTTTTTC
>JBHNNM010000467.1:0-2071 GCA_048563625.1 Gammaproteobacteria bacterium
AATCACTTATAAAACACATTCAAAGGATGTTAAAATTAGCCAATCAAATCTTCAAGGTTTTATTTTACCATAACTAATTGTATTTTATGGTAATAAATATTACCGGCCAAGCACTATATATTAAAGAGTGTATATCCAGAAATTGCTCTGCTCTTAAGTCCCCCTTTTTCAAAGGGGGATAAAGGGGGTTTAAGTCTTTGATTTGCAACCCCCTCAATCCCCCTTCTAAAGAAGGGGGAAGTTAAAAGCTAAATAAACGGATGTACACTAATTAATGATACTTCCTGAATATGTGTTTCTGAAAATACATCAGGAATATTAGTACAGAAAAAAATAAGTCATGGATGATCGCAATACCGCATAATAACAATATTAAAACTGCATTATTACAACGATACCTTACATGACGGATACACGTGCAGAATCAGTAGTTCTGTTAAAAATACCTTTAATGGCTGAACCCGACAAACAGCGCTTTGCTAAATTTGTAATGCAGGCTCTGGATATGTTCGGTATCAGTCAGTTCCAGGGCGCGGCCCGTTTGCCGGGTTTTTTGTCTCAACTGGAAACGGGTAATGGGTATACTAATAGCGGGCATATGAGAATGCACTTATGTCTGCATATTAATCGTCTCTTTCTGGAGGTTTATTCTTCTGAAGAAGAACCGCCGCATTATTCTGAATCCTTAATCCATTTAAAAGAACTCCCGTCCCCGGAACAAATTTCAATAATAACTGAAACTCTGCGTGCTAAAAGTGAAGTCAGTGACCCGGAATTATTACGCCTGCATAACGAACATATTAAAAAAGAAATGGCTCTGGCAGAGCAACGCGCTAAAGCAGAACTGGCAGAGCTTGAAGAGAAACTGGATAAAAAACGCAGCCAGTTGCAGGAAAGTATCCGTGCGGCTGAAATTGACAACCTGACTCAGATTTATAATCGCGGGGCCTATGACCGGCGTCTTGAAGAAGCGGTTAAATATTGTCAGAGGCAGGGCGGTCTGTTGTCATTAATTTTACTGGATCTGGATTATTTCAAGGAAGTCAATGACACCCTCGGACATCAGGCGGGTGATGAGGTATTAAAAAAGATGGCGGGTTTTATGCAGCAGTATACCCGTAAAGATGTGGATCATGTCTGCCGTATGGGCGGCGATGAATTTGCCATTATCTTTTTTACAGAAGCGGTTATTGCCCGTCGTTCAGCACAAAAAATACTGGCGGCAATGGATGGTAAGGTCAGTATCGGCATAGCCCAGCTGACTGCAGAGGACAGCGTGGAGTCTCTGATAGCCCGCGCTGATCAGGCTTTATACGCAGCTAAGGAACGGGGCCGTGGCCAGGTGGTAACAGACAGTGAACTGGATAATACCCTGCAGTCTAGGTCAGGCGCAGGTTAATAAAAATGAAACTGGTGATTCAACAGGTAGTTAAGGATAACAGTGCCCTAGTGCTGTTTAAAGTCCGCCTGAAAACCCTGGCCAGAAAACTGGGTTTTGATTCAGTGAGAATGGAGAATATGCAGATCGTTGCCAGTGAGATGCTCTCCAATCAGATAAAGTATTCCGGAAAAACCGGCATGGTGCAGCTCTGGTGCAATGCTCTGGCGGAAAATACCAGAAATAAAAACGCACCTCCGGTTACCCTGGATATTTTTGCTATGGATTACGGTCCGGGTATTGCAGATATTGATCAGGCTTTTGAGGATGGTTATACAACCTCACGTACTATGGGTAAGGGGCTGGGTTCGGTAAAACGTCTGGCTGATGAATATGATGTTTATAGTCTGACGGAAGACAAAGAAAAAAAACTAAATCCTGGCATGGAGTGGCTATCTGGGCACGTTTTTATTTACATGCTGAAAAATGTCCAGCGCACTATCAGCTGGGTGTTTTTGAACGGGCCTGGCACGACAGTACGGTTAACGGTGATAATATTCATATACTGCTAAGTAGTGCTTGGCCGGTAATATTTATTACCATAAAATACAATTAGTTATGGTAAAATAAAACCTTGAAGATTTGATTGGCTAATTTTAACATCCTTTGAATGTGTTTTATAAGTGATTGTTA
>JBHNNM010000468.1:0-2063 GCA_048563625.1 Gammaproteobacteria bacterium
CTTCTGACACTGTTTGCTCCGCGCTTTAAAAAGTTGTTTGGTATGACTTGCTAGGTTAATACATAATTTCAATTTTTTCCATCTTTGGTACCTGCTTTAATTGCCAAATATCAAAAAGGTGGTGCCAGAAGTCCTGCAGGCTCTGATAATTGTTGTCCGGGGCAATATCCTGTCCCAGAAAACTGGCGGCCTGAACCAGTGTGGGAAGATCACAGCGGACTTTTCTGGCCCGGCTCAGCTTGCTGAGTTTAAGCTGCTGTGGAGTAACAGCAAGAGGAATATGGGCATAAACCGGGGTAGGAAAATCCAGCTGCTGCTGCAGGTAGATCTGCCGTGGGGTGGAATCCAGCAGATCATGACCGCGAACAATATGGGTAATATTGCTCAGGTATTCATCGACCACAATGGACAGTTGATAAGTAAAGACCTTATCCCGGCGATAAATAATAAAATCACCCACGTCCTGTGCTAATTGCTGGGTGTAGTCACCCTGGATCTGATCCTTAAAACTTAAGGCTTTGTCCGGTACTTTAATACGTAGGGCGCATTCTTTATCTTCAGTTGTTTTATCTGTCTGATTATTCGGGCGGCAGGTGCCGGGATAAATACCATTGCTGGAACGGCTTTTAATCTGTTTGCGGGAACAGAAACAGGGGTAAGTGAGATTTTTTTCGTGCAGTTTATCCAGTGCCTTGTGGTAGTCCCGGATATGCCGGCTTTGATAATAAATGTTTTCGTCCCATTCAAAACCCAGTTGTTCCAGGGTCTGGATAATATGCTCTGCCGAGTCCGGAACCACCCGGGCCTGATCAATATCATCAATGCGCAGCAGCCACTGGCCGTTATGGGCTCTGGCATCAGCATAGCTGGCCATGGCGGCCAGCAGGGAACCAAAATGCAGTTCACCGGAGGGTGAAGGGGCAAAACGTCCCCGATAGGTTTGGCCTATTGTATTATTTTTTGGCTGTGAATTGGGTTTTTTCAAGTTTCAGGTCTATATTGTATAAAAAAGCATCAACTAATAAATGTATCTTACCCGGGGGAATTATGTCAGAAGCATCAGAAAAAATAATCATAGAAGGTATTAAACAGGATGGCAATAAATTCAGACCCAGTGACTGGTGTGAACGACTGGCCACTACTCTGGACAGTTTTGGTGATGACCAGCGGCTAAAATATTGTAAAAGTGCTCACCCCTGTATTATTAACGGGGTTAACTGCCTGATTGTTGAACGGGATCTGGCTTCAAAATCACCGGGATCGTATGAGTTTTTAATGGCATTTGCCGAGGAGAACCAGCTTAAAGTTCAGGAAGATCGGAGGAACAGACAGGTAGAGGTACCAGTAGACAGAAGGGAAAGAAGGGTTCTAGCCTGAAACCGGTTAATATAAAATTAACTTATAAAAACAAAAAACGGAGTAGAACAGTAGTTCTGACTCCGTTTTTTTGCTTTAAGCAGGCGGTTAAAACAGGTGTTTTTAACCGGTTTTTTCTTTCAGTTCATCCAGCTCTTTACAGTCAATACACTGTGTTGCAGTTGGACGAGCTTCCAGACGTCGAATGCCGATTTCTACGCCGCAGGTTTCGCAATAACCATAGTCACCGGTTTCTATGTCTTTTAATGATTCGTCAATTTTCTTGATCAGTTTGCGTTCCCGGTCGCGGGTTCTGAGTTCCAGAGCAAATTCTTCTTCCTGTGACGCACGGTCACTGGGATCAGGGAAGTTGGTCGCATCATCTTTCATATGTGTTACCGTCTTGTCGACTTCTTCCATTAACTCTTTTTTCCAGTCCAGCAATATTTTTCTAAAATGTTCCTGCTGGTCTTCGTTCATGTATTCTTCGCCTTTTTTCTCCTTATAGGGTACAAAATAGTCCATAGCACTTTCTGAAGTGGTGCTTTTTCTAGTTGGCATTGATTCAACTCCAGCCTGTTTTTAGAAAGATGTGAATATATAACAAAATATCCAGACTAAGGCAATAAATTCGTGTTTTTTTCCGGGTTTAATGTGTTTTTTAAGTACTTGTTAGAAATTTGTTGTCTATATCTTTTATTTTAGAA
>JBHNNM010000469.1:0-2058 GCA_048563625.1 Gammaproteobacteria bacterium
CATCAGTAGTGTTCATTTGAAAATCAGGGTCATCATCCACTATCAGAATGGTGTAGTGGTTCTGTACTGGAGCCTTATCGTTAATACCGGGAAGTGTATTTTGAATATTATGAGAATAATGGGTTAAAGCTTTAAGGAACTGTTTTAAAGCGGGCTCTGTTTTATCCAGTAAATTCTGGGCAGCAGATAGCTGGTTATTTCTGGCAACAGATTCTAATTCAGCATAATAAGGAGAGAGAAGTCGGGCACCCAGATTGGTACTGGCTGATTTCATGGTGTGTGCTATTAAACGTAGTTTTTCAGTATCACCGGAATCCAGAGCCTGATGCATTTGAGCCATATTTTCTGAGGCCTGATGAATAAAACTCTCAATAGAGCGAGTTAAAATATCTCGACCGGTTTCGTTACTCAAATAGCAAAGCTGTTCAAGAACTGATAAATCGATTACCTCAATGGCATCGGACTGCTCTTTTATTGCAGTAGGACTGTTTTCAGAAGCTGTGTTTTTCTCATTATTACGGTGTTCTAAACTATCCGACGATAATGCATCAGGTGTCTCTAAGTGCTGGTTTACCGAGCCGGGCAACCAGTGTTCCAGTACATTGGTTAATTGTATTTTATTAAAGGGTTTACTGAGGTAATCATCCATGCCTGCATTATGGCATTGTTCCTGGATGCCTTTCTGGACATCAGCTGTTAAGGCAATAATAGGAACAGGGTGGCGCTTTAGTTTTTGTTCTGTTTCTCTAATGGCTCTGGAGGCTGTAAAACCGTCCATTTCAGGCATATGGCAGTCCATTAAAATGAGATCATAGTGCTGTTTCTGGAAGGCTTCCAGAGCCGCTTTGCCGTTTTCGACAAAGTCAACATCACAGCCGATAGACATTAACATTGCAATGGCTACTTCCTGGTTAACAAAGTTATCTTCAGCCAGCAAAATACGACCCGAGCAATGTCTGTTTTTTAATTTATCCTGTGGAATCGTCTCTATGGGATGGCCCATAATCTGATTTAAACATTCAAATAATTTTTGCTGTCGAACAGGCTGAGATAAAATGCATTCCGCGGATATTTTATCTTTCAAACCAGCCTTTATGTCATACTCAGTAGAACTAAGGAGAATAATCTTTATTGTGGATATTTCATTATTGGAGCGAATTTTGTCAATCAGATCCTGGCCATTAATACCTGTCATGTGCCAGTTTATTATTAATACCTTATAGGGTTCTTCATCTATGGCTGCCTGTTGCAGTATTTCCAGAGCTTCTTCTACAGAAACGGCTTTACGACTTTGCACTTCCCAGTTGAGAAGTTGTTTATGCAGGATATCTCGAGCAGGGTATTCATCAATAATTAAAACTTTAATGCCTTTAAGCTTATTGTCTATAATTGTTTCTGTATCAGCCATATGTACAGACTTTGACATGTGTACTGTAAAACTGAATCGGGAGCCTTTACCCGGCTCACTGTCAAGCTGAATATCACCACCCATTAACTGTACCAGTTTTCTGGCAATAGCCAGGCCTAAACCGGTGCCGCCATAACGTCGGCTGGTCGTGGTATCAGCCTGGCTGAAAGCATCAAATATTTTTTCCTGCTGGAACTGTGAAATACCCGGACCGGTGTCAGAAATTTCAAAAGAAAGTGTATATTCATTGTCTGATTTATCGACCACTCTGGCCCAGAGTTTTACTTCACCACGTTGAGTAAATTTGACAGCATTACCCAGTAGATTAATCAGTACCTGGCGCAGTCTTAAGGCATCACCATAGAGCCATTGAGGTAAATCAGGCGGCAGGTTTGGAATTAATTTCAGGCCCTTGTTCTGAGCCTGAGTGGTGAGCAGCTCCAGAGTGTCTTCCAGTAAACTACGCAGATTGAAGTCTTCATTTTTTAAATATAACTTGCCTGCTTTTATCTTGGAAAAGTCCAGGATGTCATTAGGGGCTGTTGATCTTTTGTGGTTAAAAAATAGGCAGCATGGTATTTGTTAAACAAGTATAATGGTTTTGTGAAAAATCAACATACAAGAACACTTACCATGCCAAGAACTATCTT
>JBHNNM010000470.1:0-2057 GCA_048563625.1 Gammaproteobacteria bacterium
CTGTTATACAGACGAATAAAACTCTTATGTCTTATCTATCTGGCGCGCAAAGTATGCCGCAGATATTTAGTCACGTGCAAACTCATACGACACTCCTGTTTTTCTCTCAGCGAAAAACATAAAACGAACAGAACGAAGGATTACTTTCACTGGAGCCCGCGTTGACTGCTGCGGATTTCAGGGCTGTGCATGACATCCGCCGCCAAGATGTCCTTTAGCTCTGTTGGTCTGGTCTTGGTTTTGTTTGCCTTTGCGGCGGGAACGCAAGTCAAAGGTCAGTTGTGATTAGTTTATTCTGATTGAGTAATTAATTCTTTTAGAGAGAGAGAGAGAGATGGATGGATGGATGGTTTATTGTATAATCAATGGATTGACCATAACAATATTGTGGGTGAACGATGACGAACATGATTAAGTTCATAATACATTCAGGCGTATTACGCATTTAGCAAAACCAAAGTCATGAATCAAAAAAAGTGGATCAAAAGGACACTAATTATAAAAAGGAGTTGTCGAATTAAACGTAATCAAGAATATTTCTTGTCGGGCAGGCAATTTACCGCATGAAAAGATTACAAACTTATATCCACGTAGCACAAGCGTGGATATACCAGCATGGAGAGTGATCAGTCATCTTCAGCAGCTTTCACACTGATCGCATTGGCAATTCTAAATGGGGAATGCACAGTTTTAGCCAACACCTTTTGAGATACAAGAAACGCACTACAATGGATATGCACCACTTTCGAGTCGTTTTTTACGTATTTGCACTGCTAGAAACAAGTACTTTCCAAGGGCAACCACACTGCTCTCATCAGTACATTTTAACACACTGAGCACCTGCTCCTGGAGTGAAATGTTTTGAGCTTTGTTTATGTACACGTTTCTGATGTTTCCGTACACGAAGCAGTCAAAGAGAACATGCGCTTCGTCTTCAACTTTATCAGGGCAAAATGGGCACGCACGATTTGCCTCTGAAAGTGAGTAACGAAGCCTGTGCGCATTGAACGGGGACATCCCAAGTCTAAATCGGGCGAGTGCAGTCCTGTAGATATTCACTTTGATTAGGTCTAAATATTCCTCTCTGCCAATCACACTTTTAAAGCAATGATACATTTCAAAGCGTGTACTCTGTGAAAGGTGAGAAAACCAGTCCTGGGTGAAGTTTTGCCTCAAGCGTTCTTTGAAGTCTCTCAAGAAAAGTTTCTCATCACCGACACCCCCAAACAACCACACAAAGCCATAGTCACATTTGCACAGTAAAGACTTGACATAGGTTACCCAGTTTTCATGCCCCTTCTCGTGTAAAGTTAACAGCGATTGGTAGGCCATCTTTGAGTACCGTGAAGCAGGCTGCTTTAGCACACGAAACCAGTACTGAATACATTTTGCAGCTGCTTCGATGTACAGTGGGTACCTGCCCAGCTCACCATATATCATGTCATTTGGGGTCACTGTCGGAACATTAATGAACAGTTTGCAAGCATACAGATGCACCTTCTCAATTTGTTTATTTTCTCTATGGCCCCAGATTTCAGCAGCGTACAATAGAGATGGTACAATCTGGGCATCAAACAATTTGAAAAAGACTGAACATGAGTAGCATCCATAAGTTCGTAGAGCTTTTAAAATTTCTATCGTACCTTTCTTTGCCCGAGAAACAAAATCCTCTGTACCTATGTTATAACTAAGCATTGTCGAAAAGTTGAAACCAAGGTATTTATATTTGCCAACTATCTCAATTGTTTGTTCTCCCAAATACCAGTTTTCTCTTGAGGATAGATGGCCTCCTTTGCGAAACACCATTATTTTGGTCTTGTCTGTATTTATCTTCAGACCAAGTCTTCGTGAAGACTCATACAGCAAGTTCAGCTGATTCTGTAGCCCCCTGACTGTTGACGATCACAGAGCAAGATCGTCTGCAAACAGCATCAGAAACATTTCAATCTGATTTGGCATAAGCTGTATTCCATGAATTCCACCTCTGGTGATGTCATTTGCTAGTTCATTTATAAAATAAGTGAACAAAATCGGGCTGCACAAGCAGCCTTGCTTCA
>JBHNNM010000471.1:0-2050 GCA_048563625.1 Gammaproteobacteria bacterium
TAATTAACTCGAACATGCGAGACTTACCTTTGGTAAGGTGATGCGCTGTTCGCCATTTGGCCGATACATGTAGAACTGCGACAGTTATCAATTATAGATAGTGACGCATGCGCAATCCTCACACTTCAGAAGGGATAATGCACACTAATTAGAGAGATTTCCTCTAGATACGATCACTTGAATGTGATACAAATATTTAAGGGAGGGAAGGGAGGGAATTGATAACTGTCGCAGTTCTACATGTATCGGCCAAATGGCGAACAGCGCATCACCTTACCAAAGGTAAGTCTCGCATGTTCGAGTTAATTTGACCTCAACATGCCACTGCAACGTTATCAATGATACTTCAGAGCAATTAGTGTGCATTATCCTTTAAAAACAGATATCTACTCACATTATTTCTGATGGAAATAGGATTCCAAAATCGTCTGCCCCATGTTTGTTACAGGCTCCCGTTTGTAGAACCTGGTAAAAGTTGATGCTGAAGACCAACCAGCAGCTTTCAAGACAATGTCTATAGGTAGACCTTTACTGGCTGCAGCAGATGTGCTGGCTGAGCGAGTGCTGTGTGCACCAAACTGAGTGTCCACTCCCGCTTTATGCAACACGTCTCGAATCCACCTGGCAAGGGTATCCTTGCTGATGGGAAGATGAGGCTTAAGATAGCTGAGCAGGAGTTGAGTGTGTCCATCCCTGAACACTTTAGTTCGTCTGAGGTATTCTTTAATAACCTCCACAACACAAATGTTCTTATTTCTTGGAAATGATAACAGTTCGATGGGGGCCAAATGTTTACCCTGCTTCGACTGTTTTAATAGGGACGTTATGTAAAAGACACACTTGTTGTCTTCCAATTTCATACTCTTAACAGACAGTTTATGAATTGTTTGACATCGCTGGCCTGTTAATAAGGCCAACAGCATCACCAGCTTGTGAGAGAGTTCCTTCAGTGTTAGTTTATCATTAGGAGCGTAACACTCCAACAAATTAAGTACAGTATCTACATCCCAGGTGTGGCTGTATTTGGGTAGGACTGGTTTCAGTTCAAACACACCTTTCATAAAGCGTCTGACTATCTTGTGCTGACCAAAGTCTACAACATCTGCAATGTTCAAATATGACGATAACGCAGACCTGGCGACACAGATGGCACTGTAGCCCAAACCTGATTTATACAGGTGAGCTAAAAAGTTCACAGCTTCACTTATAGACGGCGATATGGGATCAATGTGTCTGCTGTGCGCATACCTGCGCCACTTTGCCACATAGCAGGCATATCTCTTTTGGGTTTCGGTTCTCCAGGATGAACACATGATGTCTGTAGCTTGTTTCGAAAACCCTGTGCGTCTGAAGCGACTCCTGATAGTTCGCAGATAATTAGTCTCAGTTTTTGAAGTCGATGTTCCTCTGCTGGGCTTTGTGGTAGACTTAACAGATTCTTCCTCGCTGATACTAGCACTGGGTAGTTTATCAGCATCTTTGCTATTAGTGGAAACCATGGTTGATTTGGCCAGTCTGGTACCACTACGACACCTTTTGCTCTGTCTCTGCAAATTTTTTGCAACACTTTAGGAATGACGCAAAATGGTGGAAAAGCATAAAATCTTGTATCATGCCAGTTCAAAGTGAAAGCATCAACCGCTTTTGCTCCGGGGTCAGGTTTGAAAGAAACATAGCTGCTGAGTTGTGTGTTAATTCGAGAAGCAAAGAGATCTAGATCGGGATTAACACCAAGTATATGTAATGCTTGTTGCAATAGCTCAGTGTTTAGTTTCCATTCAGTGTCATAGTTTATTTTCCTAGATTCGAGATCCGCATCAACGTTCTCTCTACCTGGTACGTGTGCAGCCGATAACCAGACTCCCTTTTCAATACAGAAATCCCAAATTTGTTTGGTTATCATGTTACAGTGTTTTGAGTGACTGGTACCCATTTTGTTAACACAGGCCACAGCTGTTGTATTGTCCATCATCATCCTAACATGGCGGCATGTTCTGGGTAACAGTGACTGCAGCCCAAACAAACCAGCTTTGAGCTCAAGCGCATTAAT
>JBHNNM010000472.1:0-2043 GCA_048563625.1 Gammaproteobacteria bacterium
GGGCTTATCTGGCATACCGACAGAGGCAGCCAGTATGCTTCGGATAGTCATCGTAAATTATTAGATGATCATGGCATTATTCAGTCCATGAGTCGCAAAGGTCATTGCCGGGATAATGCTGTATCAGAAAGCTTTTTCCACACCCTGAAAACTGAATGGGTGCATCATCAGAAATTCAGAAGCAGGGATGAAGCTAAACAGGTGATATTTGAATATATTGAAGTCTTTTATAACAGGGAAAGACTACATTCTGCCAATGATTATTTATCGCCAAAAGATTACGAAGAACTACAGAAAATGGCTTAAAAAACTGTCCGGAAAAGTGTTGACAGATCACATTACCCTGACTTCTATTACCACTGCTGCCGGTTTTATCGCCCTGAGTGTCAGTCCTATCATGCCACTAAAGCATTTTGGTTTGTTCACTGCATTTGGTATTGGTGTGGCGTATCTTCTGACTTTTACATTGACTCCGGCTTATTTAAGATTAATGCGCCGCCCAAAACGCTGGGCACAATATGAGGAAGACAAACTGACGTCAGTAGAGCAACGACTGGTAAAGTGGGGGACAGTACTGACGCAACACCCCGGTAAGGTAGCGTTAATCCAGCTCAAGTACCCTTATGCTTCAAGTGCCCGTGCACTATTGCCACAACTGGAACACTTGGCAAGGCAATATTTGCCAGGTGTACAGGTCAATTTCGGTGGGCCTGCGCATGTTAATGTGGCCATGGCAGATATGGTTGTCAGCAGTCAACTTGGCAGGCTGGGTCTGTCATTTGCCGTGGTGTTCCTGGTGCTCCTGGTGCTCATGGTGATATATCAATCCATTCGCTGGACAATACTGGCTCTAATGCCTCTGACACTTTCACTATTGACTGTGTTTGCGGTGTTGACCCTTGGCGGACGTTATATCGATATTCCTCTAGCGGTGCTGGCCTCGATCAGTCTTGGCCTGGCAGTTGACTATGCCATTTATGTATTGGTTCGTTATCGTAGTGCGAGAATCAATGGCGCACAACAGGTCGAAGCCACACAGCGGGCACTGGTCAGGAGCGGTAGTATTGTTCTGTTAAATAGTATGATTCTCGCAGCCGGTTTCTCTGTACTGGTGATATCCCATTTTGCACCCCTGAGCGTTATAGGATTATTAACAGCCGGAGTACTGATCATCAGTGCTCTGGTGTCATTAGTCTTACCGATATTAGCTGCAGGTTTGCCCCTGAATAAGACTGTAACTCATCAGGAGCTGGGTCGATGAAGCATGTTGTCTCATTATTTATTCTGCTGGCGGCTTTGTCAGGTTATGGTTTGCTATTACCTGTTTTCGCACAGGAAACTGATGCAATGGCCATTATGATGGCCGTGGAAAATCGTGATGTGGGTCAGGATGAACGCTCTGACGTTTTGATGCTGTTGGTTGATGCAAAAGGCGGACAACGGGAGCGCAAACTGATTCGTTTGTGGCGTAGCGAAGGTCGTGAGCAGCAGCTGCGTCTGCAATTTAAGTTTCCAGCGGATCTACGAGATACAGCTTTGTTGCTGCATGATCATCCGGACCGTGATGATGATCGCTGGCTGTATCTGCCGACTCTGCGCAAAGTTAAACGTATTTTTGGGGCACAGAAGTATCGTAATTTCCTTGGAACCGACTTTACCTATGACGAACTGGGTGGTCGGGAGCCAGAAGAGGACATTCATACACTGGAGGCTGAAGAGCAACTGAATGGTAAGTCGGTGTACCGGATCCGAAGTACGCCCAGAGAAAAAGACAATCCCTATCAATACCGACTCGTTTGGGTATGGAAAGATACACCTATTGTTTTAAAGGAAGAATATTATGATCGTCATGGGCGTTTGAAAAAACGCATGCGCGTATTAACTGTTCAAAATATACAGGATATCCCGACAATCCTTGAGCGTGAAATGGTGGATCTACAGGAGCAGCTGTCCCGCGTCAACTATCTTGTCCGGTTTAACGACAATTACGATGGCCGGTTGAGTGCCTGTTTATTTTCCTTTATTTTTTCTTCGGTAACTTTC
>JBHNNM010000473.1:0-2030 GCA_048563625.1 Gammaproteobacteria bacterium
TATTAAAAGCCTGAAAGTTCTGCGCTGTGAGATGATATTTCAGTTTTATTCCGACAAGGCCAATCGTGAATCCCGGCAGCACAAATATCTGGTGGCTCAGGAAAATTACCATTATATCCTGCATGCTCTTAAATCTTCCGGGGTATCTGATCATCCCAGAATAGCAGAGTTAACTGAACAGGCTGAATTTATGCTTAAAAAAACCAGTTCTGATCTGTCCAGATATATGTCTGAGCGAACCACTCAATCCAGTAACGAAACAGAACAGGATCAGGAAGAAAATGGGCAGAAATCAGTAGAGTCAGATACCGAACAGCCAAAGCAGGAATCGCCCGGTAATGGAGCTGAAAACGGAGCCGCCGCCTGAACTGGACAATTTCCAGTTAACCGCTAAACTTTCAGAATAAACTTTTTCAGAGCACAAATTAAGAATAAAAAGTAAGAGTATAACTTGAAGAGCAAATGACACTTATGAGCGAACTTGATACCAAACGCCTGTTAATGCAGCTGGATAAAGCCATCCAGGAAATTAACCGGGATATTATTAATCCGGAAATTGCGGAATTAAAGCTTACTGATCTGAACACGGTAGTCACAATGGCGGCCCGAGCCAGGGCCGATTATCTTAAAACACTTTTTAAAATGGCCACTGAGTCAGAAAATGCCTTACCCTCTCCTGAACAGATTAAAAAATTAAAACAGTACCGGGAAACCTATGAAGAGCTGCTGCACGCTTCCGGTGCGCTGGAAACCGCCATTGAAAGGGGGTATCTGGACGTACTCTGATAAATGATGTCTGCTTCTGGAAGGTCAAACCACTTTCAGAAGCAGAAAATATAAATTTATTCCTACCAGTTCTCACCCAGCAGTTCAAAATGTGCTTGCGGGTGTAAACAGGCCGGGCACATTTTTGGTGCTTCTTCTGGTTCATGCAGATAGCCGCAATTGCGGCAGCGCCAGACGACCTTGCCGTTGCGTTTAAATACCCGGCCGGCTTCCAGATTGTCAGCCAGATCACGGTAACGCTTGCCGTGCTGTTTTTCAGCAATGCAGATAGCTTCCCAGGCGCGGGCAATTTCCTCAAAACCTTCCTCACGAGCCACCTAGGCAAACGCAGGGTACATTTCTTCCCATTCGTGTTCTTCACCGGCACCAGCCGCCTTCAGATTTTCCAGAGTATTGCCGACGGGGCCAGCAGGAAAGGTTTCGGTAATTTCAATTTCGCCGCCTTCCATAAACTTGAAAAAGCGTTTGGCGTGTTCTTTTTCCTGAGCGGCCGTTTCTTAAAAATATGGGAAATCTGTACCAGACCCTCTTTTTTTGCCACGCTGGCAAAATAGGTATAACGGTTACGTGCCTGAGACTCTCCGGCAAAGGAAATCATCAGATTTTTTTCAGTTTGGGTACCTTTAATACTTTTAGCCATGGTTCAACTCCAGGGTTATGGGTCAATTGATCGGCTCCTGGCTCTTTCTCCCAGAGGGAGAAGGCCAGGATGAGGGGTTAATTCAGTAATATTTGAGTTTAACTGAAATAAGCTTCCAGATCATCAGCTCCGCCGATCAGTTTACCGTCCATAAATACCTGCGGAGTGGTATGGGCACCGCTTAAGGCAGTCAGGGAGCGGTTAGTCACTTCGGAGTTTAGTTCCACTTCCTCGTAAGGCAAGCCTTTGGCCTCCAGTAATTCCTTGGCACGGGTACAGTGTGGACAGCCTTTACGGGTAATAATGGTCACCGTAGGCAATGGTCTGGCATCAGGATTAAAGTGCTTTAAAACGGTATCTGCATCGGAAACACCAAAGGGGTCGCCTTCGACTTCCGGTTCAATAAACATTTTTTCAATAATGCCATTGTCCACAATCATGGCATAACGCCAGGAACGGTCACCGGAGCCCAGGTCACGTTTATCTACCAGCATACCCATGCCCTTGCTGAAATCGCCGTTACCGTCCGGTATCATGGTAATATTTTCGGCGGCCTGATCATCCTGCCAGGCATTCATAACAAAGGTATCATTAACGGACAGGC
>JBHNNM010000474.1:0-2030 GCA_048563625.1 Gammaproteobacteria bacterium
GAAGAAAACAATCAACCAACCTCTGTCTAAATTCACGTATAAAGTTACTCACATCACACACACCTTGGTTTTCCCAGACAAATCCAAACCCGTATCGGTACAACGTAAAGCACACGTGTGAAACCCAGTTATTCTTATTCTTAGAATGCAAAGCATAAAGCATTTTATATGCCTTTATAGGAAGGCGGTTCTCTGGCATTCTCACAAGGTTTAACCAATATTTAATGCATTTCACATAAGTTATTATATAAAGAGGGTATCTCCCAGTTTCTCCATAGACTAGTGCACTAGGTGTTCTTGTACTAACATTAAGCAATCGTTTAATTGCAAATAAATGCACTCTTTCGATTGTGCTGTGGTCAGCCATAATACCCCAAACTTCAGCACCATATGTTAACATGGGCTGAATTTGACAATCAAAAAGTCTAAAGAATAATGTAGGTGACTGCTCGGCTAGAGTCCACAAAAGCTTCAGAATACCTATGACCCCCTTTTTGGCTCTGCTGGCCATATCTTCGAGGCAGTAGGAAAATGTTAGTCCTGTAGAAAATATCACGCCCAAGTATTTATATTGATTAACAACTGCTAGTCTTGTTCCATTGTAGAACCACTTCTCTCTTAAAGCGAGATGTCCACCATTTCTAAAAACAACAATGTTCGACTTGCTAAGATTTACAACAAGACCGAGGTTATTTGCAGTGTCATTCAAAATGTTAAGTTGATGCTGAAGGCCAGTTATGGTAAATGACAAAAGTATCACGTCATCTGCAAAAAGCATGATCAACATCTGAATTAGATCAGGGGATAGGGATATACCATGTTTACCTTTTTGTATGATCTCATTTGCAAGTTCATTAATAAAAAGCGAAAACAGAATCGGGCTGCATATTTCCCCCTGTTTCAATCCTCGAGGACACATAAACGGTTCTGTGAGGTCGCCACCGACGCGAACCCTTGCTTTTACGACACTATACATACTTTTTATAGCTCTATACATTCTTCCCTTCACACCATTTTTTCGAAGTACATCCCAGAGACGATTCCTATCAACGAAATCAAAGGCTTTTTTGAAGTCTATAAAGGCAGCATAGAGCTTGCCATGAGTTAGCAATTGCTTCTGTATCAAGGCCAAAAGAGTAAAAACATGATCGACTGTACTATAACCCTTTCTGAACCCAGCCTGTGTTTCATTTATCAATCTATTATCCTCAAGCCATGTTGTTAAACGCTTATTTAAAATATAGCTGTACAGTTTTCCACTAACATTAAGGAGAGAAATACCCCTGTAGTTGTCGGGAGAATTGATGTCCCCTTTCTTATGTATTGGTTGAATTACAGCTTCAGACCAGCCCAGTGGAAACGTTCCTGTATCAAAAAGCTTATTAAAGTACTGAGTGAGAAACTCAACAACACAAGGAGCTGCATACTTATAGAATTCACCGCTAAGGCCATCCGGACCTGGGGCTTTATTGTTCTTTAAGGCTCTAATGGCATCAAGCACCTCTGGCTGCATTATGTCAACCTCTAATATATCGGAAACACCGTGCAGTTCTATATCAACCTCGTTTCTGATGCTGTCATCAAAACTAGTTTCTACACCATTATAGTCCAAATTAAAAACTTCGTAAAAGTGACGAAACCATTCATCCGAAGTAATCGCACTAGGCACTGAACCTTTGCTGATAACAGATTTAATTGTACTCCAGAACTTTCTGGGGTCTTTCCCACTATCCTCAAGAATTTTAATAATCTGGTTTTTATGCTCTGCTTTCTTTTCTTTCAAAAAGCGTTTGTACTCTTGCCTTTGTTTTGTGTAAGCAATCCTCAGGTTCCTAGCATCAGTTCCGTTTGATTTGTGATATCTTCTCAAGCACTGCCGTACGAGGCGTCGTTTATTTTTACACTCACCATCAAACCAAGGGCTACCTTTATCTTTACCGACTGTAACGGTTCTTTGCATACAGTGACCTGCTTTACGGATCCCATCCGTGAATTTGGAAAGTGCAGCCTCAATATCTACATCAATTAAG
>JBHNNM010000475.1:0-2022 GCA_048563625.1 Gammaproteobacteria bacterium
GAAATTCTCTTGTTAAATATATGCCACATTTGCAAATGGAATGGAACCCACCTAAATTTAAGATACTTGGTATATGGTTTACTAATGACTTAAAAGAGTGTGAGGTACTCAACTTTAGTGAATTTTTTTGGAAATACCAGCTTTGTACAAAGTATGGTTAAAGAGACAAATAACACCACTAGGCAGAGTAGCAGTTCTAAAATCGTTGATTCTATCTAAGATTATTCACCTGTGGATGTTATTGCCAAACCCACCAGACAACCTTGTTAACGAATTGCAGAAGACAGTGTTTCAGTTTGTGTGGAATAGAAAACAGGACAGGATAAGCAGAAAAATAGCCGTCAGATCCATCGCGAAAGGAGGGCTTGGGATACCGAACATAAAAACTTATATTAATGCACTGAAGTTAATTTGGATTCGAAAATTAAAAACAAGTGAGCACAAGTGGAAAAGTATAATTAAATCAACTTATCCTAAAGTGGTGTGGTTTGAACAACTGGGATCAAGCCTTCATTTTCAGGAACATGAGGTTAATAAGTTTTGGAGTCACGTATTTATGGCATATAAAGAGTTCGGTAAACAAATACATGTAGAAAATTCAGAAGAGCTAGTTGCTGAGCCAATCTTCTGCAATCAGAATATCCTAGTTGGAAACAGAATAATTTTTTATAAAAACTGGATTGACAAAGGCGTGTGTCACATTAAAAATATGCTGAATGACAATGGTACATTTATGTCATTTAAAAGTTTTAAAGAAAAATTCGGAATTAAGACAGATTACATTACATATATTGGATGTGTGCAAGCTATCAAAAGCTACATACGTAAAACAGAAATAACAGTGGAGGGTAAAAATTCAGCAGATTTAATTAAGACGCTTAAGACGATTTATAATCAACAAAAAGGCTCACGCCTTTATTATGAGGTACTTACGCAGAATATAACTAGACCTAACTGTTGTGACAAGTGGGAAACTAAGCTAAATAAAGATATTAACTGGTGTATCACCTTTAAGAAAATGCAACAGATTCAAGAAATAAAACTTGAATGGTTTCAGATAAGACTAATACATGGAATAATTGCTACTAATATTGTTTTAATGCACATGGGAATTGAAAATGACATTACTTGCTCTTTTTGTTGACAAGACCGAGACTCAATTAACCATATATTTTGGTCATGTACATACGTGAGGTCATTTTGGGAACAGTTCCAGATTGTACTTAATGCTGGCTGTTCAAATGCGACATCAGTTACACTTCATGAAAATATTGTACTGTTTGGTCACGACATCCATTTAAAATCAGATATCACTTTTGATTTGATTATTTTGCAAGCAAAGTTCTTTATTTATAAATGTAAAATTAACAAGACTATACCACAACTGCATTCGTTCAAACGTTCTTTAAAAACTAACTTTGAGGTGTACAAATATAATGCAAAACTGAATATGTCATATAAGATTGTAATTGAATGGTGTCGTTACCAGCAGCCGATTGACGTATAGACTATGTCATAGATAGAAAATGTTAAGTGACACGATGTACAACATACATACACGCATTCAGACACTTACACATTGTTCGCATGCACATACTATGTAAGTACTATTTTGTTAGGATCGTCGTTGATCTGTTTGTTGAATTGCTTGAATTTTAGTTTGGAATTGAGTATGTGTGTGTGTGTGTGTGTGTGTGTGTGTGTGTGTGTGTGCGTGCGTGCGTGCGTGCGTGCGTGCGTGCGTGCGTGCGTGCGCGCGTGCGTGCGTGCGTGCGTGCGTGCGTGTGTTCGTGCGCGCGTGCATGCGTGAGTGCGTGTGTGTTTGTCTCCTTCTCTCTCTCCTATTTTTTCCAAATAGAGTTTATTTTTGTTATATTTATAAACTCTTTTTGCTGAAAAAAACTCAGGTCAAGCAAATTCAATGGTAGCTAGGGCATCGGAACCAGAAGTGAAGTGTTTTTCGCACATTGCTTCCCATACCTTTTGAAGAACAATGGTTTGTGCAGTGTTAATGTTCATGGA
>JBHNNM010000476.1:0-2019 GCA_048563625.1 Gammaproteobacteria bacterium
ACAGAGGAACTGAAGGTCCTGTGCAAACAACTCCAAACAGAAGTCCAGCGCCAGCTGCAGAGAGCGTACTGGGCCTACCTGAACACAACCTTTGAAGATGCCGACACTGAGCAAGCCACCACGAACAAATGCTGGCTTGAACCATCCCAGGCAGATGCTGAAATCCTGCCTGATACCTACAAGGTGTACCGCAAGGACAGGAACCGTCATGGAGGTGGGGTATGAGGTGCCAGAGCTACAAGAGGATTGCGAAATGTTATGGGTAAAGCTCAGACTCCAAGGAAGAGAAACCTTCTACATCTGCACTACAGACCGGATGTTGCTGGTGAAGTTACCTTGTCACGGTTCAACGCCTCTCTTGCTCGAGCTACAGCTATCCCCAACGCTCATGTCCTCACTGGCGGTGACCTCAACTTCCCCAGCTGGGATTGGAAACTGATGACCCTGAAATCTAAACCTGCCTGCCCATGACTTCATCACAAGTTCATCACCATGCTGAACGACTAAGGTCTGGAACAGCTTGTTGAGGAACCTACACGCCTTGACAACACCCTGGACCTGATCATACCTAACAGCCCACAGCTCATCCCAAGAGTACAGGTCCTTCCGGGACCTTCTAAGATGTTGTGCACTGCGAAGTGATCATCCACCCACAGGAGAGGAAACAGGTGCCAAGACTCATTCCACTGTACAAGGCGGCGGACTGGGACCAACTAAGAAGAGCCATGACTGACCTGGCTGACAGGATGGAACCACTGAAGGACTCTGCCACCTCTGAAAAAATGTGGACCCTGTTCAGAGACACTCTTCGTACAGCAATCAGTGACTGCAACCCACACAAGCAGGCTCGGGTCAGGGAGAGTAAGCCTTGGATCTCACCCACTCTTCATTCGCCGTTTCATCAAAAGGAGGGACCATGTCTTCACGAAGATGCGGATGCAAGGCACAGAGGAACTGAAGGTCCTGTGCAAACAACTCAGAAGAGAAGTCCAGTGCCAGCTGCAGAGAGCATACTGGGCCTACCTGAACACAACCTTTGAAGATGCTGACTCTGAGCAAGCCACCAAGAACAAAAGAAAGACGCCTTATTTCGGACTCCAAAGAGTAGGCTGAAATACTCAAGAGGCAGTTCCAGTCGGCGTACGGCGAAGGGGGGACATTCACCAAAGAAGAGTTCCATGAGAAGTGCAGTAGGCCCTCCCTCAACTTCCCTACAATAGACAAGATCACCACTGGTGTACCAGGTGTGAGAAACCTGTTCTACAACCTCAGCCCGGGCAAAGCAGCTGGCCCAAACAACATCAGCCCTCATGTCTTGAAAGAACTAGCAGAGGAGGTAGCTCCCATTCTGACGCTCATATTCCAGTCATCGGTAGACACTGGCTCGTTACCAGTGGACTGGAAATATGTACACGTAACACCAGTATTCAAAAAACGGGAACAGTATGATCCTGCTAACTACCGACCAGTGTCGCTCACCAGTGTATGCTGCAAGGTGCTGGAGCACATCTTGACTATTACCATCATGGTCCATCTAGAACGGAACAACATACTGTGCAGCCAACAACATGAAATCCGGAAGAAGAGATCCTTCAAGACACAATTCCTCGAGTTTGCAGATGAGCCGATTGAGAACGGAATAATCATCAACATGATTGTGGGCATCTTAGGAAAGAAGAAGATGAAGAACCTAGCACATGGACAGCAAACAGACATCCTCATTGTGGACTTTGCTAAGGCTTTCAGTAAGGTTAATCATAGTCTCTTGATCCACAAGCTCAACCAGTACGGCAGCCAAGGGGAAATCAGCAGATGGATCTCTGACTTCCTGAATAATAGAAGGCAAGCAGTGGTTTGTCAGCGTCCAGTCTTGTGTACCACAAGGGGGCATCAGGCCGGGACCCTGCTTGTTCCTCATTTACATCAATGACCTTACTGAAACCTCGACAGCCCAAACTCGGCTCTTTGCGGATGACACAGCCGCATACAAAGTGGTGACCTGCCCCGATGACCAGACCC
>JBHNNM010000477.1:0-2018 GCA_048563625.1 Gammaproteobacteria bacterium
AGAATGCATACATACCGGTTGTGTGTACATATAATCTGTGTTTAAACTGACTTGCATATTTTAGCACAGTGTGTGTACTGATATAAAATATATATGTAGTGTGTGTGTGTGTGTGTGTGTAATCAATAGTTAATGCACTAGGCCTATACTCTTTCTTTTTTGTTGTTGTTGTTGCTTTTGGCCATAATTTTAATTTCCTGTGTTTACAGAGGACAAATGAATATTCTTGATTCTTAAAAAGCAATAATTCATAGGTATAAACTGTATGTTGCTGTAATGTACACTGTTATGATTCAGACCTCTTTAAGTTTAGATAAATTTTTATAATTTGACTAGAAGGAAAAAAAATGAAGTGAGAAGCCAAAAGGTAAAACTCAGGCCACATTCCTTCAGTTTATACTAAGTTAGTAAGTAGCAGTGGGTGTAATATGAAAAGCTATATTCTGAACTACTCCAGGGTTTTTAGACAGGAGAAATAATTAAATGTGTGCTTGTCTGTGGAAAGCAAATGTCATAAACACCACTGTCTCACTCAAACCTGATATTTACAATTTGCCATATAAAGGCACAAACACACTCAAACACAGTTGGCATATACATGCACCAACAGCAGTCTTCAGTCAGGATTTACAAATTAAAAATTACAAAATAAATTAAAGGCACACTGCTGATAGAGTTAGCGCTAGGATTAGGCTGTAGCGTAGAAACAGTAATGATAGCACACAGGCTTGGCCGGTGATTTTGTTGTGAATCCTCTTTAAATATACACCCCCACCCCAGTTTTTAAAAGCATCAGGATACTGAAAGAATTTTGTCCGAAATAAAGTAAATAAAATAGTTTATAAAACAACAACAAAACTGTGCGGATTATAGTGGCAGACATGCTGTCACTTTTTTGACCAGTTTCGCCGAGCGGCGACCACCTTAACTTTCCGCTGTTTCTTGTCGGCAGTTAATCTGCTCAACTTTAATTCACATCCCTCCACCTCCTTTCCTTTGTAGTTCAAACAGCACACACAGTATCCTTCCCCATGGTAGTTATTTTTTAGTATTGCGGTTGATCGAAACTATCTTCGCTCAGGCGACACCCAGTAGGCGGTGGATAGCAGACTACCCATAGCCGCCGCAACGTCCCAGTCAACAAACTTCCGCCTTACGCAGGGGCAGAGCACTCTAAAATTTCCTCTCATGGGAATGGTCTATAGCAGCAGCACGGGCCTGTACACACACGTCACATCAACAAGACCACGGAGAGACAACAGACAACGAAGGAATGACTGAACAAACAAGGGAGCTAATTAGCGTTAGAGAGAAGCCACACAAACACTACAACAAAGAGCTCAGTCGCCTACCGTTACTTTGACCTAGAATGCAAGTAAAATACAAAGGACATATGAACTCCACATTCTCATAATATACGTTGTTGTGCTAGTGTGACGTCTTTCGAGTGCTAATTAACTCCCTTGTTTGTTGATACTGCGCAGGCGCTCTGGGCCTCGTTCTGTTTCAGACTGCGAAGGAATGAATGGTTTATTTTTCAGACCTACACTTGGCCTGTCACAACAGTGGGGAGTGGACGTAGCGTAGACATCGAAACCAGACAAAAACGAGGCCATTGAAATCGTAATGAATGCGTCACGGATGCCATACCGCGTACAGCCTTTCCTATCTCATCATTCGAGCTTGTCTTCATTTCACACTTCAGACATTTACAACCGATCCAGAATAATTACCAGGAGGTCCATGCACCCGCCAGGTGCATTCCCAGAGAGTGCCATTACATCAAAGGCTTTAGAAAAGTCCACAAAAAGAACACCACAAAATATTTTGAGAGAGAGGGATGGAGAGATGGGGTGTGTGTGTGTGGGCGGAGGGGGGGGTAAGTAATAAGCAAATAAATCTTGCATAAACCGTCAATAAATCAACCTTCAACGCCCAGCCAAATATGCCCGTGACATCAGGAAGCAACAGAAATGGTTGATTCACTGTTAAAAAGAACTCTACACTTTACGACGAGT
>JBHNNM010000478.1:0-2006 GCA_048563625.1 Gammaproteobacteria bacterium
TTGTAGGTGATTTCTTTTTTGTGTTGAAAAGCTTGATGTGGGGGATCGCTCGCCCTCGTCAAAGCCTGCAAGGCTTGGACAATACTGCTTCTGCCTACTGCTCTTGTTTCTGTTACTGATCCTGTTACTGCTACTGGTTAAGGCATAGGTCAAGTAACCGTCAGACAAGGCTTGTTGAACCCTTTGCAAAGAGTTTCAAAACAGTTAGTAAAATTATGCTTCGTATTGAATTTACAGGCTTAAAGCGAAGTCAGGAGCATCATTAAAATGCTCAGTCAAACTCGGTTCAAGCCTTTTTCAACCGTTTGAAAAGGGGGTGGCTAAGCCATACGTAAAGGGTATCAGTAAGGGTTACCTAAACGGTTTAGCTAAGACTTTCTGAAAGGATTAGCCAAAGCCTTCATACATGGGGCACCCAGTAGAAAGATTAAAAAAACGCTGAGGTATCCAAGGTGCATTTTGTACAAACGCGTTTATAAACGGACAGGGCACAGTGAAATAACCCAAAGCGAATAATAGAATTGAAGAGGAACCATCAATGACAAGAGTCCCTGCGCCATTTCCGCTAGAGCGCCTCGCGGATATCCCAGAAAGACCAGAAGATTTTAAATTGCTGGAGCGTATTCCATTAACGCGTGAGCCGCAGTCCTGGCCACTTGAACTATCTCCTGTAGTCGGTGACGAACTGCCAATGGTGCTGCTCGATACAGAGACAACCGGACTGTCTGCCGATGATGAGTCCATTATTGAGCTTGGTATGGTTAAGGTGCTTTACAGCCCCTCTGCTCAGCGGATTGTGTCGATTGTTGATGTGATCAGCTTGTATGAAGATCCCGGCAAGTCAATCCCCGAGCTGATTACCGACTTAACCGGTATTACCGATGATATGGTTCACGGCCAGCACATTGATGATTCACTGGTAGCGAGTTGGTTATCCGATGATCCGCTGGTGGTTGCGCATAATGCTCAGTTTGATCGTCCTTTCTTTGAAAAGCGGTTTGCCGCATTAGGCCATCTATCTTGGGCCTGTTCAGCCAGTGGCATAGATTGGAAAGCACTGGGCTTTGAAAGTCGAAAACTTGAGTACCTGCTGCTTCGCTTAGGTTGGTTCTATGAAGGACACCGAGCTGCAACCGATTGTTTGGCGATGGCCTGGTTGTTCCATTTGTTGCCCAAGTCCGTTGCAAACTTGTTGTCTGAAGTAGACAGGCGAACTGTCTTAGTTCGAGCGTTTGGTGCGCCGTTTGACGTAAAGGACTATTTAAAAGAGCGCGGTTACCGCTGGCATGACGGTGTTAAAGGTGCCAACAAACATTGGTGGCGCGAAATCAGCGAAGACGAGTTGCCGCAGGAACAAACTTACCTGGATGATTTGTACCATCGTGGCTCAGAACATGCCCACTATGACTACAAAGATGCCCGCAATCGATTTAAAGCTTTGTAGCTCTCTATAAGGTAAGCCTTGCATATTTGAAAACATCTGGAAAATGGAAAGTGAACTTACGTTATACCCAAACTACTTGGTGTTGCAGCTAGGCGGCAAGTGAGCGAGTCCCCATGAGCATAGATCTTCTATGTGATTGGGGTGAGCGAATGCAGGTAACACCGCTGCGGCTGCAAGTAGGAAGGGTATATAACCAACAAGAGGAATCTTTCCATGTACCAAGACACCTACATTGAATACTGGGGCGAAATCTTCGTCTCTGCCCGCATCATTGAATTTGGCATCACGTTCGAGCGCTTTATTAAAGATCCGTGGAAGCATTTGATGTCCTGTGGCCAAGAGTCTGCACCGGACGCAATTGCTCAAGGGATGCTGCCATTGCTACCAGCCCAGGCAGAAGTCGCCAGGCGCATTCGGGAGAGTGAGCAACGAGCCCTGCTGTCTACAGAGTCGGACAAAGGGGTATCGCATCCGCGGTAACATCGTGGTGCCATTGGTTCGGGTAGCGCATTGATAGCGGCTATCAGCAATGGCACAAAACAAGGCCTACACGCCCATAACT
>JBHNNM010000479.1:0-1995 GCA_048563625.1 Gammaproteobacteria bacterium
AAGCTCGGCAGATGCCCCTCTGGAATGCACCACGTCGGAGGCCTTCTCACCTAGGACAGTACTGACAGAAAACATTTGTAGATCACGGCAGTCCAAATCTGCTGCGAGCCGCTAGTTTACTTTTCCACAGCGCTGGCTGAAAAACCAGGTCAATGAGTCACGCGGTGCTGCATCAGCGGCAGATCACTCTAGCCACAACCATTCGGCTTATTCATCTTTGCTGCTTTCAGTTTGCTTTCTCTCTCCCTCTTTTGCCTTTTCTCTCACTTTTATATCCACTCAGCCCCTTTAACAGATAAAATGCATTCCATTGGTAATTGGTATCAGGCTGCAGGCCAAGAGGTTCTGGAAGAAGTGTCCTTGGTAATGAATCAGGTGATAACAGACATGTCCCAGACTGCTTCACCCTCCTTGCTGGGCCTGTGCCTAGCATGAATAAATTCTCCTTCTCTGCAATTTTCTGCTTATCTAGAGTTATTTGAGTGGAAGGAGGGGATGTGTGGGGAATTAAAACAATCAAGTGTTCTTACAGATTTGGAGTACTTAATTTTCTACAGTTTTCTGAATTGGTGTGATATATTCTTCTGCACCATGGTGTTGTGTAGGTACACAGAATGGCCACAGAGCATTCCAAAGCATTTCATGACAGTTGTGTTCTGAAGCTGTGTCGCGTGTGTTCTTACAGAGAAAAGGTGCGTTCAGATAAGCGAGATAAACGATCATCTGTGTATCGGTGTGAAAAGTTTAGGGATGAAATACTGACTGTATTTGGTCTTAATATCTCTTCAGACGAAGAAGGAAAGCATCCCTCTCTGTTGTGTACTCGCTGCTACAGGACGATAATAAACAGCAGAAAACTTCAAGGAGGCAAACCACAGAGTGGTTTTGTTTCAAAAGAGAAAAAGTCAGACATTGCAGTAACAGACAGCAAATGGAGTGCTTGGTCCTGTACCAGTTCCGTATCAAACTGTTTTGCATGTAGGACTTTTTTAGAGCAGGCAAAAGGAGGTAGGCCACAACTTCACAAGCCCTATCGACAGACAGAGTCATCTGACATTTTTGGAATCAGTCTGATTACTCATTCAGTAATAAATGCTGCTGATTCTTGTTCAACAAAAACGTGTGATTTTTCTGCAGCAAAATCTTGTGACTCGTTTTCAGTAACTCATTCCAGTTGTGACACTTCAGCAAACTCTGGATCCATTAGTCCCATTAAAATATCTAGTGACTCATTTTCTTCGCCGGCTCCTATTGCGTGTTCCACTCCATTAAAACGAACAAGACCATTTCCATCTCCCTCATGCTCAACGCCAGTCAAGAAAGCTGCTGTTACTGATGCTGGTAGTCAGACTTCTCCAGCAATAAAAAGCACAGTTGAAATACAAGTTCAAACATCTCCAGCAGTAAAAAGTGTGAAAAGTACAGTCGAAATACAAGTTCAAACATCTCCAGAAGTAAAAGGTGCAGCAGAAGTACAAGTTCAGACATCTCCAGCTGTTGAAACTGCTTATGATGTTAGCATCAAAGAATGTCTACAACAGCCACAGGACGCTCCTCTAAATGATGCAGAACAAAAACTAAGTACACATTTTGTTAAGCGTCAGCTAAACCTTTCATCAGACAAAGTCACAGTGCAGTGTAAGACTGGAGGTCAGCCACTCATTCTGAAGAAAATTACAAGACCTAGAAAAGCATCACTGAATGCCTCAGCTTCATGAAAAAGAGAAAGAACAAGACAGCTAAAGAGACTGAGAAATGAAATAGCAGGTCAGGATAAGTCTTCACAGCATATACAATTATCAGGTGAAATAAAGAGTCTACCACAATCTACAAAAGAACAAGTTTGTGCTGAAGCTGGTGTACAGTCCAGTGCCAGATTTGACTGTAGGGAGGGACTACATATCAAAAACAATACAGGACTAACCTGGTGCCAGCTTAGACGCCTGAAAAAGCTGTTAGCTGCACGCGGTGTAAAGTTTCAATGTGAAAAAAAAA
>JBHNNM010000480.1:0-1994 GCA_048563625.1 Gammaproteobacteria bacterium
CTGGTCATAACTTAAGAAAGATCCTCAATAAGCTCCGGCTTTTGTGGCTCAAAATTATTTCCGGTTTGATGGGGTGTTTTATCAAAGCGGAACATCAGCCGCGTTAAACCTGGCTTGAGGTTAGGCTTAAAACAGTATTATTCAGGTTGAACTATTTAGAAAGAAGCTGAATCCGGAGTCCCAGTCACTGAATTATGCCGAACTCATGGCATGAGCGACGCTACCTTCTATAACTGGCGGGCAAAATATGGCGGCATAGACGTTTCCATGATGAAACGCATGAAAGAGCTGGAAGAAGAAAACCGACGCTTAAAGAAGATGTATGCAGAAGAACGTTTAAAGGGTGAAATTATTCAGGATATCTTGGCAAAAATACCCAAAGGGCACACTGAGTGGTAAAGCCATCCCATCGTAGGGAGATGGCTAAACAAGCGGTTAAAACCAGAGAAATGAGAGTGTAAAAATAACAGTCTGTTTAAATATTGTACTTATTCCACAAAACATCATCCTTGCGTATGTCTGTCTGGCGTTGGTCTTCATCCATCCGAATAGAAGTTCGGCGTTCTCTTGTTCGTCTCTTATACTTACGTCGATTTAAAAGTCCAAGGTATTCACAGGTACATTTTTCGGCAATGCAATTATCTAATGGCAGAGCAGGTGCATCCTGAAATAAAAAGATTTTATTAATGAGTTGTGATGAAGCCTAGCAACCTGCACGGGTAATACTGACGGCATAGTAGGCATCAGAACGTGCCAGTTTTAGCAACTTTTCTTTACGAGTTAAAGGGGCACGTGATTTAAGTCTGGAGTTTGTTTTCTTTTTACCAAATAACCAGTTCATAAGACCCTCCTGTTTAATAATTCCCCTGTGTTTTAAGTATAAAACATTTTTAGAGTAATTTGCTCACAATATCGAGAATGCTAAGTCTGTATTATTATATACACTTTTACAGAAAAACTACCAAGTAAATTGAGAGCAAAAAATGAACCGTCCGGACTACAGGTCTATTTCCGTCCTTTGACTTATATGAAGTCATACTGGCTGTTATACAACAATCTCGATGAAGCGGCGCTGCCATTAAGGAAAAATTATTTTCTACTTTTTTCTAAAAAATGAAGTACCTTTGAATAGAGACAGGCATCATTAAAATGTTTTGTTGCATATCACGAACTCAATATGGATTTCCCAGTTAGATTTTAACCATAAAATTCAGTTCTTTCCATAAGACAGAAAAGTACGTTAAAATTATAAAGCATTTTCATGCATCCTATTCAAAAGGAGTCCGCAATGAATAAACTATTTTTTTCTATTTGTCCTCGTACTCTACACTCATGGTTTTAACTGTTACTCTTTCACAGCTGACTGCCAGTATCGAGGTGATGTCGAGATCACCTATGTCACTACCGATCCTGTTCACATCAATGAAAGCACGCGACTACCCTTCTGTATTGCACCATCTGGGAGCATTACCATAGGTGGTGGCAGCATGTCCTACGATGCCAGGCAGAATCTAGGAGATGCGGTTATACACCGCAAGGGTGAGATCAGGATTAACCCCAGCGCCTGGCAGTCGATCTGCATGGAACTATTCAGGAGCACATCAATATCAAGACACATTCTGGTGTAGTACTATTATCAGAAGATCCCTCAAGTGAGTGGGAGTACGGAATCATGGTTTTCCCTCTAATCCGAGACTGGTTACTGCAGATCGATAGCCAGGGCAACATTGAGAATCATGCGATTGCTCCAGGGGATGTACTGCTCGAACCACTGAATAACTATGTCAGGGGTGTCCTGCGCCTGTATCCATAACCGACCGATAGTGATGGATTCCTTTATTGAACAATTGGGATGGAAGCTGCGTCCCAATGCTCTAAATAGCTGATCCTAAAAGGTGTCCACCCCTATAACCTTTTCTGTTGAATTTCAGAACCAGGAAACGGGGACACATTATTCATAAATTTTCTAACATCTTCCATCAGACTTTTCATTG
>JBHNNM010000481.1:0-1991 GCA_048563625.1 Gammaproteobacteria bacterium
TGGTTCTTGGGTGGTGCAGTACTAGAGGTGGTGAATAAATATAAATATCTAGGGCTGACTTTTTCCACAGGACACAGTTTCGCTGCGGCAATGGAGGACACGTCAATAAGAGCAAAGAAAAACACGCTAGAAGTACTGAGAGCGCTGAAAAATATCAGTTGTAATTCCCCAGAAGTCTTTTTTAAGCTCTTTGATGCACAGATTGTACCCACATTGCTGTATGCTGCAGAAATCTGGGGCTACAGAAACTATGAACAAATTGAACGTGTGCACCTTTTTGCTTGTAAGAAATTTTTGCATGTGCGTAATAAGACTCCAAATGATGTTGTTTATGGAGAACTAGGTCGCTATCCGTTGTTTATTACAGCTACAGTTAGGTTTATTAAGTATTGGCTGAAATTACTCATGCAACAGGACAACTTCTATTCCAGAAAAGCATACAAAATGTTACTTGCTTTACACAACAGAGGCAAAACAACCTGGGTGTCACATGTAAAATTAGTGTTATGTACCAATGGATTCGAACAAGTGTGGCTTTTTGGTTGCGGAAATGTTAAACCCTTTATCAAGGAGTTGGAAGAAAGACTGCGTAGTTCATTCTGCCACAGATGGTGTAATCATCTAGACACAAGCGAAAGGTTGTCAGTGTACAATAGCTACAAACATTGCTTTCAAAGGGAGAGATATGTGGATGTTCTTTGGATGGAGGTATACAGGAACTGTCTCGCACAGTTTAGAATGGGAGTATCGCAGATAAATCTCCATAGACACCGGTTTTCAACAATAACAGATAATACAACATGTCCATTTTGTGCCACCCAACAAGAAACTGAAATACATTTTGTATTCCAATGTCCAGTGTATAATCAATTAAGAAGCAAGTACCTGCCTTACATAATTAATGTACGCGACCCCAGAAAACATCTCATCATCCTCATGAATAGTAGCTCTCAGGAGGAAATTATAAATGTTGCAAAATTCCTAGTGTGTGCATTTAATCTAAGGTCATCTAAGTTGGATGCGAATACTTGAGTATCACCCTATGTGGATGTCCATGGAGCCGCTCTGCAAACGTGTGTGCTTATGTGCACATTGTAATGAATGTATAAGTATTGGTAGAGATTGAATTATCCCATTGGAGATTTGGATGAAGATGCCATTGAATGTTTGTCTTGGGTTCTGTGAGTCTCTTGTTCCCCCATTGAAAGGGGCTGTTGGCCTATTCAATTAAATATGTCAGTGTCAGTGTCAGTGTCAGTGTCTCTCTCTCTCTCTCTCTCTCTCTCTCTCTCTCTCTCTCTCTCTCTCTCTCTCGGGCTTGTTCGTGTACAGTGTCGTTTACAACGAGGTGCCTCAGTAGGTCTATTGAAATACCATCTAAATAATAACTTCCTTTTGTTTGGTATAATGCATGATCATTTTTTGTTGTTGTTGCCCTTGTTACTTTTTGGGGGCCCTTGTTACCTGGAAGCCCGAAGGAAGTCCGGGGATGTCTGATGTCTCCCACCTGTCTGGAATCTCAGTCATTTGATTTCCCTTTCCTGTCTACTCTCTTGTTTTTCTGCCTAGTCCTCTTGCTCTTTGTGTCTTGTCATTTTTCTGCCAATGGTCCATTCTCCTGACCCTTTTCAGGAAACTCTCAAATAGTTTTCTTGTTGATGTTGAAGTGTTGCTTTACGCCTACAGAAACCGTAGGCTTATATTAGGGACGGGAGCCCAGGACGGTCACCTCGACTTTTACACCGCTCCTGAGCTCTGAAATATTTTTCTTTTAGAGAGAGAGAGAGAGAGAGAGAGAGAGAGAGAGAGAGAGAGAGAGAGAGAGAGAGCGGTTTTGAAATGTGCACTTCCTTATGACCCGAGTTTGACCTTCCTGAGGTGACCCAGTGTGGTTGACAGGACATTAAAATCCAGTTACTAACAACTAACTGTTACCTGGATCTGGGTGAAAGTTCTGAAAGGTACAAAGTTTTTTTTGTTTTCGTTTTTAA
>JBHNNM010000482.1:0-1983 GCA_048563625.1 Gammaproteobacteria bacterium
TTTAGGTAATTCCATGGCAGATAAAGGCACTTCAAACCGGCTATTTGTGCCTTCAGCTACTGAATCACCTCCAGCGCGAACATCATCAAGCTCCGCTCTAAGGCGAGCCAACTCCGCATTAACCTCACTTGGTATTGAAGGCGAACCTGGGTTTAGCCGTCCTGAATCGACGTCACGACGCAAGCGTTCAACTTCACGGCGTAACTGCTCGTTGCGCTCACTGAGTAGTTTTACGTTTGCAGCCAAACTATCGACCCCAACATCACGAGTATTGGTATCTGTAAGAATGTGCCGGATCGTTTCCTGTCGGTTCCGACTGCTTGAGCCATCATCAGGATTAGGTGAAAACACCATCACCATAAGGATGAGACCACCAGCAATACCAGCAACCGATAGGCCACGCTTCATGTTCGGGCTCATTTGTTCCCATTGTGCTTTCATCGTTATTCACCTCCCACAAGAAGCGAAGGTCGCTGACTTTCCACCGCTTCTTCACGATGATTGCGAACAACCACATACAACTCAGTCTTTTCACCAGGTAACAAGATATTGCGAGGCCAGTAGGTTCTTGCCACTATATCTGGCGCATGACAGGCTGTTTCACTGGCTTCTATCGGCTCATCGGCAAAGCTTTCAACCAGTCCTACATAGACGGTGAAGTAATGTCCCGTCACAATTTGCCCCTGCTTAAAACCAAACTTTAAACCTGGCTGAAAACATTTCGGGCTTGTGTCAGTTTGGCCAGCTAAACGGATGTCATAGCCTTGTGGTAACTCATTTAGTGCAAGGCGTCTGAGTAAATCACGTAAGCTATCGACGTATGGCTGAGCCGTTTCCCAAGTGGCGGCTTTTCGGTTAACGACGCCCTTAATAGGCCACTGCTGACCATCAATAGCTAAGATGATTTCACGCGGTGGAATACGACGAGGTACTAAGGTGACTGATAATGCGGGCGCTTCCTGACCAGGCGGAGTGATGTAAAGTGAAACCGGTGATTTTTTGTCCGTGGCCACATATACAACATTCCCCTTGATTTGCGTCTGAGCATCACTGGTTGTTCTCACCTGAGGCGATTTAAACGGCGTCACAATCCGATTCAGATGCCCAAGAGCTACTGGGATCAGTTCATTAACCCCCGGTGTCATCAGTAGCGTTGTTGGCGTATCCGCTGCAACCGAATTGCTTTGAACCGGTGGATTTGCAGTAGCAGACTGTTTCATCACACTGGCTGGCACAATTGGCAATTCCACGTCTGCATACGACGCTTGAGATAACAGGACGCCACTCAAGCTGATTGCGATTAAGCTTGGTGTCATCCATCGACTAATTTTGGTTCGCATCATTCACCCTCCGGTTTTGCTCTTGGGTCAACTTTTCACGAACTCGCTTCGTTCTAGCTTGCCCCTCGTACGTATCCATCCAACTGAGCTTTGGACGGTATTGCTCAATATCGATGTCAAACTCATAGGTGCGAGTTTGGCGATGTTCATCTCCAGATGGTCCAGAGACCAAGGAATAACCGGTCACAAAGACATGGCCGGTTTCATACTCATACTCCACTTGTCTGGGTTGGAATTTGAGCGTGACCCGGTCTTCACGGATCTGTCTTGCCTGAATCTCCAGTGCATCGACCACTTGCTGGTACACCGCTGGAGAAAGTAGCGGCTCAATAGCAACCCGGAGAAAAGACACATTACCCGGCGTCACGTTGCCCATAAGCTCAGCCAGGTAGAGCCCCCAGGATTCCAAGTAAGGCTGAGTAGCCTGGTTTCGTGACACTTCAGCCGTTTCAGACAAGGTTGGAGGTTGAATGGCCACTACGGTATTGCGGGAAAATGCCGCTACCGCAAGCAGCAAGTTAGATAGTGCTTGGCCGGTAATATTTATTACCATAAAATACAATTAGTTATGGTAAAATAAAACCTTGAAGATTTGATTGGCTAATTTTAACATCTTTTGAATGTGTTTTATAAGTGATTGTTA
>JBHNNM010000483.1:0-1974 GCA_048563625.1 Gammaproteobacteria bacterium
CAGGCAAACCTCCATTCCTGATGAGCAGAGCATGTTCTATTTTGGACAAAATCTCACTCATTAAAGCGGAGAACAACCAATCAGGGGCTTGCCGCCTTTTACCAGATCCATAATATTGGAGTTTAAGCCGATAGTAGTAAAAAAGTAGACAAGCATGATATCTCGGGCCGCCAGGTCAAATTCTACAGAGACTCCCAGGATAAAATGCACAAGGGCAAAAATAATGGAAAACAGCAGGCCGCCGACCACCGGTTCCGGTATATTAAAATCACACAAAACGGTGAATTTAAAATTTAATCCCTTACCAATAAACAATACGATTATGGCAATGGTTACCGAATAAAATGAAGTAAAATTAAGAATATTGTCCGTCAGATCCATAAAATGTCCTTTGATAAAACCCGCTTATTTTTGACCTGGTGTGCTGATTACTTTGCGTAAAACCAGATAGCCTGCAACGCCCGAGATTAGAGAGGCAAGGATAATGCCTACCTTGGCATTTAGCAAGTAATTCATCTGTTCAGAAAAAGCCAGTCCGGCAATAAATATAGACATGGTAAAACCAATACCTGCCAGCAGAGAAACCCCGCCGATCATGGGCATAGTCACCTTGTCCGGTAAGCTGCTCCAGCCCATTTTTACCACAATCCAGGAAAAACCGAACACACCCAGTACTTTACCTGCCACCAGGCCAATCGAAATCCCCATGGTGACAGGATGGGCTATCATATTACCCAGCTCACTGAAATTAATGGTGATGCCGGCATTGGCCAGAGCAAATAAAGGTACAATAAAAAAGGATACCCACAGATGCATACCGTGCTCTACCCTTTTCAGGGGGCTTTCCATATTATGTACATAATTTTCCATGGTCTGCATAATCGCCTGCTGTTCGGAATTTTCCAGAATGCTGCGTTGTGGGTGATCGGCTTTTTTAAAACGTGCCATTAAGACGGTAATTTTTTCACTGAAATCGGCCCCTTTAAAACGTGAATCTGCCGGTATAGTCAGAGCTGTCAGAACGCCGGCAAGGGTCGCATGAATACCCGACTCCATCATACCCAGCCACATAAAAAAGCCGATCAGCATATAAGGCAGAGGATTTCTGACACCCAGCCTGTTGATCCCTATCAGCATAACTAGGGCAATGCCAGCAAAACCCAGGGCCAGTAAGTTAATCTCTGCTGTATAGAACAGGGCAATAACAATGACCGCGCCCAGATCATCAACAATAGCCAGGGCCAGCAGAAAAGCAATCAGCGGTTTAGGGATCCGGTTACCTAGCAAGGCCAGTACACCCACCGCAAAGGCAATATCGGTTGCCATTGGAATACCCCAGCCGCCGCTGGCATCAGTGCCGCTATTAATAGAAGTATATATCAGTGCGGGAATAACCATACCTCCGATAGCTGCGCCAATGGGCAAAACAGCCTTACGAATTTCAGCCAGTTCCCCAATCAGCACTTCCCGCTTAATTTCCAGTCCCACCATTAAAAAAACAGGGCCATCAGGCCGTCATTAATCCAGTGGTGAATTATCCGGCTCATACTATAGGGGCCGATATTAATACTCAGTTCTGTATGTAGAGCCGCTTCATAAAAATGTACCAGTCCGGTATTAGCCGCCACCATGGCCAGAATGGCACAGGCCATCAATAGCAGTCCCGATGAAGCTTCATCATGGACAAATTCTTCAAACGATGTCAGGGCATCATGCCAAGCTTTTTCCAGGGAAGTTTTTTTATAATTTTTTGAGTCATCGTTACTATTAGCCACGGACAGTCCTTTATACAGGTAAAATTATGAGTATTATTCTATGAGCAATATTTGACTACAGCAATTGAACAGGGTTCGGGAAATTATTTTAAAATTTTTTAGGCGGGGCATAAGTTGTAGTAGTTCCGACCTGATCTGACAGTCCTCCCGTTTTGAAGGTGTCTGTCAGATTAAACCTGAGCTAAATTTTTTTCAGCCC
>JBHNNM010000484.1:0-1973 GCA_048563625.1 Gammaproteobacteria bacterium
TATATATATATATAAAAATATTTTGAATTGTGTCCATTCCTATTTTTTATTTATTCTGGTATCAATAAATTAGATGGAATGGTCCATGATACCAGCATTTCCTAGCCTAAGGCTAATGTGCTCCTTTAACAGGGGTAATATTAAAGTGACTAACTCTTCAAAAATTTGTGTTTGATGTTTGTGGATGTATGTTTTATGTTTGCAAAGTGATTGGTTTTGTGGACTGACTTGACAAATGGTTTATATTTTTTATATAGGATGAGAAGAGTTTAGAAACATGCATAAATTTGCTTATGAATATGACCTGAGTTTGACTGTCCTGGGGTGACCCTGTGTGGTTGACAGTACATTAAAATCCGATTTCTAACTAATTAGTGTTTATGTTACAGTAACTTGGAGGGGGAGGGGGGTGTAGTGTTCAGTAACCTGGGGTGGGTGGGTTAGTTGGTAGTGTTTATGTTTACAGTAGCTTTTCTGGGGGTGGGTGGTTATAAACTTAGTGTTCAGTAACCTGTACAGGAAAGCAGCTGTATTACACTAGAACCCTAGTGCTTCTCTTCTGTTTTGTGTGACTGATTGATGTTCTTGCTTCTGTGTGATTTGGTTTCCATGTTACACGGTTAATCAGATTATTAAAATGAGTTGTTCAAACACAAAACAGTGATGTTTTCGTTATTTGTTCATTCATTACATGATCAGACATTATATGCTGGTAATACACTTAAATAAAAAGAATTCATACTGTATAGTAGTTAGTACTTTGTGCGCACACACACTCAAAAAAAAATAATAATAATAATAATTTATGGTCATGTTTAAAATTAATCAAATAACATACTAAAATGGAATAATTGGGTTACATTTTGATAGCATTGCTGTTACTATAGCAAATGACATGTAAAATACCCTGAAGATGTCACTTTTGTGTGCAACAGGTGCAGTATTTGGGTAAGTTTGGTTTCCACGTTACACTGTTAATTCTTGGCAGTATGCGTCATTTGACCCCCCCTTTGTCCTACTTAAATAGTGCAGATTATCTTTTTTTTCAATTCCTCACATGCAGGAGGTGTTAAACATCAAGTAAACTTACATATTAGGAGTTTTAAAGCATTTAGATTTTTTGGTACCTATGTCACAGTATTGGTACACAGTTTCTGAGAACGACCCATATACTAATATAGTGTATTTAAATGTTACGCACCAGGGAGTGATGTCTTACATTTTAATGCATCTGTAAAATGACAGAATGTTACTATTAGTATTACTGTATTAGTGTTCTTGCATGTACTTTGCTGTTTTACTGAAGTTACTCAAACTCTTAGTGGTTTTACTTTGATCATTAGGCAGTTACTAGAATTAGTCATTTACTTTCTTAATTCTGTGTTATTTTTGTTTTCTTTTACTGTGTAGGCTTGTGCAAAAGGCAGCAATGAAATCCTGGCAAATCTTCAAGGAGTGTTTTACGAGAGGTAAACATCAGGAGTGCTTGTTTGTCTTTGTTGTGATTTTCATGTTTTTTCTCCCAAGTCAGAGACAATAGTTGTCATTGTTGGCATCTTATTGTCTCTTGACAACTTTGGGGCTGAAGCAAAATGTTTGGTTTTGAGAGTCCTTTGGTGGGAATACTTTCAGCTGTAGTAATTCTAATTGACAAAATTGTGATGACATGATAAACCACGTCACTGAAATACCAGAAGTCAAGAGTGTGGCTATCTGAGTGGTGGGTATTACTGCACACTATGTACATATGTGGGGAAATGGTTGTGTGCTCTGTTGTCTCACCCACCACTGGATGAACCTAGGGTTTTAGCTGAGAAATGCTAACCAATAACAGCAAACTCTTGTTGTTTTGAGCCCATACCAGTTAGTGATTTATTTTCATTTGAAGGTTTTGAAGATTATCTGTAAATGTGCAGGCTGAAAATATTGAATGTGATTAGTATGCCGTGCCATGGGGCAGCAGTATTCTGTGT
>JBHNNM010000485.1:0-1963 GCA_048563625.1 Gammaproteobacteria bacterium
CGTAACCAGAAATCATCGACATTCAACGATGAAAAGTCTGATGGAAGATGTTAGGAAATTTATGAATAATGTGTCACCCTTTCCTGGTTCTGAAATTCAACAGAAAAGGTTATAGGGGGGGTGGACACCTTTTAGGATCAGCTATTTAGAATTAAGCACCTACTTGTTTGCCTGGCTGGTCATGTTTGGAGCAGCCTATTGCGTTAAAAAAAGGCATACACATCGGCATTGATGCCTTTGTTAATTTATTTACCGCTAAAATCCGCCGTTATATCACCCTGCTGTCCATTAGTTTATGCATGCTCTATTGCGGTATTCTGTTTAAAGGCAGCTGGGACTATGTGGCCAAGCTGAAAAAAATCGGCCTGGAAGCAGAAGATATGCCGATACTGAAATGGCAGATTAAAATTATCCTGCCCATTGGCTTTGCCCTAATTTTCTACCGCTTAATTGAAGTGGCCTGGAAGGTAATAAAAGGCGAGGTGGACAGTATGCACTTTGTCAATGAAACCCGGGAATTACTGGACGAGATTGATCACTCACCCAAACCTGAACAGGGGATAAAATAATGGTGGCCGCCTCCCTGTTTATTATGCTGATCGGCGTTCCCGTTGCTTTTGCACTGGGACTGTCCAGCACCCTGACCATTCTGTTTTTTCCACTGACTCCATGGCTTCTCTGGCCGGTAAAATTTTTACCTCTATGGAGCATTACACCCTAATGGCCATCCCTTTCTTTATTCTGGCTTCTGCATTTTTAACCACCGGCGGAGCCGCCCGCCGACTGGTGGACTTTGCCGTTGATAGTGTCGCCTGGCTGCGCGGCGGTCTGGCCATGGCTTCGGTACTGGCCTGCATGATGTTTGCAGCGGTGTCCGGCTCCTCTCCCGCTACAGTAGTAGCCATTGGCTCTATTGTTATTGCTGGCATGGTACGCGAGGGATATGCCCAGTCCTTTGCGGCCGGCGTTATCAGTACCGCTGCCACCATGGGTATACTTATTCCGCCATCCATTGTAATGGTGGTTTATGCCGCAGCCACCGATGTATCCGTAGGACGAATGTTTATTGCTGGGGTCATCCCCGGTCTGCTTATTGGCACCCTTATGATGATCACCATTTATTTTGTCGCTCGGAAAAAGAATTTTCCCAGTGTGCCCTTTAAAGGTATGGCTCAGTTAAGCCGCTCTGCATTCAGCGCCGCCGGGGGCCTGTTTCTGATTGTCATTATTATGGGCGGCATCTACGGCGGTATATTCACCCCGACCGAAGCTGCTGCAGTCGCCGCCGTATATGCTTTTTTCATTTCGGTATTTGCCTATCGCGATATTAAACTGCGTCATGTCCCCAAAGTACTGGTTGATGCAGGCAAAACCAGTGTTATGCTGATGTTTATTATTGCCAATGCCATGCTGTTCGCCTTTGTACTGACATCAGAACGTATCCCCCATGAAATTGCCCAGTGGATCGTTTCCATCGGCCTGCCGATCTGGGGATTTTTACTAATAGTCAATATTATGCTACTGATAGCAGGTAATTTTATGGAACCTTCCGGTATTCTGCTGATTATGGCCCCTATTTTATTCCCCATTGCCATCCAGCTGGGGATTGACCCCATTCATCTGGGGATTATTATGGTGGTTAATATGGAAATAGGTATGATCACCCCGCCCGTCGGGCTTAATTTATTTCTGACCTCAGGGATCACCGGAATGAGCATGATTGAAGTGATAAAAGCCACCTATCCCTGGCTGTTATTACTGCTTAGCATCCTGATGATTATTACCTATATTCCTGAGCTATCCATTTTTCTGCCCAATTTATTAATGGGGCCGGAAACTGTTAATATGTAGCTGGTTAATAAAACAAACAACAGGAATAAGACAATGAAATTAATCCACCCAATGCTGTTCAGCTTTTTTACCGGACTGATTCTCTCAGTACCCGCTTATGCAGAGGATGATT
>JBHNNM010000486.1:0-1957 GCA_048563625.1 Gammaproteobacteria bacterium
GATCAGTAACAGAAACAAGAGCAGTAGGCAGAAGCAGTATTGTCCAAGCCTTGCAGGCTTTGACGAGGGCGAGCGATCCCCCACATCAAGCTTTTCAACACAAAAAAGAAATCACCTACAACACAGCGCCTTACTCGAACAACTACAGTTTTACGGCTCTTCTCCGCTCTGATGAGTGAAGAAAGATGCTAATACTCACAAAACCTGTTGAAATATAAAGCTTCCGACAGTTTTATAAGCAATAGGTAATATGAGTATCAACATCTCACCCACTATTTTGCAGGGCGATCGCGCTTAATTTTTCTTGACAAGGAGTTATGTATTTGATCTATTACTGTTATTTGAATAGGAATAAATCATGCCCACAGAGCCTACAGCATCAATATTAGATGCACTTTTCAAGTATAAAAGATCCCCGAATAAATCGTCAAAAGCTACATAAACTGGATGACATATTTTTTATTACCATTTGTGCTGTTATATGTGGTGCAGATAACTGGGTTGCCATAGAAGAATTTGGTAAAGCCAGGGAAGACTGGTTTACGAAATTATTAGGTCTGGAACATGGAATACCTTCCCATGATACTTTGGGAAAGGTTTTTGCAGCCATAGACAGTAAGCAGTTTGGTCAATGTTTTACTAACTGGGTCAGTGATTTATCTTCTTTAACGAAAGGAGAAGTGATAGCCATTGATGGTAAACGGGTACGCCGTAGCCATGATCGAAGTTCAAATAAGGCCGCTATCCATATGGTCAGCGCCTGGGCTTGTGAAAATCATCTGGTATTGGGGCAAACCAAGGTGAGCGAAAAATCTAATGAAATCACTGCTATTCCTGAGTTACTGGAACGACTGGATATTAGCGGAAGCATCATAACGATCAATGCGATGGGTTGCCAGAGCAAAATGGCTCAACAGATAGTGGATAACGGGGGCGATTATATTCTAAGCCTTAAAGGTAACCAGGGTAACCTTCATGATAATATAAAAACATGGTTTGATGGGCAGTCAAATCAGGCTGATAAAACAACTGAACTGGATTATGGTCATGGTCGTATTGAGCAAAGGACACTTTATGCATCATCTGATATTTATTGGTTAAATGGTCGTCATGACTGGCCTTATCTTAAAAGTATTATTGCGGTAAAAGCAAGCAGAGAAGTGGATGGTATTATCTGTGAAGAAACCCGGTATTTTATTAGTAGCCTGAAAGATAATGACAGGCCTAAACTGGCAAAAGCCATACGGGCACACTGGCAAGTTGAAAATAACCTTCACTGGGTTTTAGATGTTGCTTTTGATGAGGACAGATGCCGTATTCGTAAAGGTCATAGCGCAGCTAATATGTCGATACTCAGGCATATGGCCTTGAATCTGGTTAAAGCTGAAAAATCAGCTAAAGTGGGAATTAAAACAAAACGATTAAAAGCAGGTTGGGATAACCAATATATGCTTAAAATTTTAGGGCAACCAAATTAAGTGCGATTGCCCTAGGGTGAAATTTAAAATCCAACCAGGGCCGGTGATGTGGCTATACTATTCCGGACACACAACTTAAAATACTTTTAAAAAGAGAGTGTGTTCAAAATGACAGATAAAACAAGACAAGCAAAGAGCTATACCCCGGAATTCAGAGAATCGTCAGTACAGTTGGCCATCGAGTCAGAAAAGCCGGTTTCAGTAGTCGCCAAAGAACTGGACGTAAACATTAATAGCTTACATACCTGGATAAGCAAATATACCCGTCCAGGCAAAGAAAAACAGAACAAAACACGAACAGATGAGCATATTTACGATGAAGTAAAGCGTCTGAAAAAAGAACTGGCCAGGGTAACCCGGGAGCGTGACCTGCCAAAAAAAGCGACGGCTTATTTCGCCAGAGAAAGCGAGTGAAATATGCCTGGATAAAGCAACACTCTGTTGATTATCCTGTAGCAGAATTATGCCGGTTTATGTCA
>JBHNNM010000487.1:0-1956 GCA_048563625.1 Gammaproteobacteria bacterium
GTTGAGGAAACAAGTGGGGGTAAATGTTCTTTCAAGTAAGTCGGGGTATTTTCTTGAACAATCTTGTGGTACATAATAATTTTGTGTCTGAAGCGTCTTTCTCGTAAAGTCGTAAACCCTGATTCAGTGTATAGTTTCTGGTGACTTGTTCCGCGAACAGCACCTATAATGGTTCTTATTGCATCGAGGTGTAGACTTTCCAGTTCTTCTGCTAATTTCAGACTACAATTATCCCAAATGACGTCGGCATAATCTAACTGCGGTAATATAAAAGACCTATACATGGTTTCAAGAGCTTTTCTGCTAAGACGATATTTAAACGATCTTAGGCAAGCGACTTGACATCTACATTTTGCAATTAGCATTTTAATATGACTCTCCCATTTACAGTTGTTTTGAAAAATGATTCCTAAATGTTTATGGCTATGAGTGTCTTCTAAAATAGTCCTTCCAAAATTCAGTGATTGAAATTGGTGGTTTTTGTTCCTGGTTATGTTCATCAGTTCTGTCTTCCTTTCGTTAAACTCAATTTTCCATTTATTTGCCCATTGCATTATTTTTTCAAGATCATTGTTTAGAATTTCAGCTCGGATGTGTGGATTTTCTAAGCACAAATACATACTAGTGTCATCTGCGAAAAGCTTAATAACTGATTCGATGTCTTCAACAATGTCATTTATGTAGATAAGGAACAGAAGAGGTCCTAGGACTGAGCCCTGTGGGACACCTGCAGGTACAGTTAAGTAATCGGATCTGCTACCGTGGAGTACCACAGCCTGTTTACGTTCAGCCAAATAGTTTTCGAACCAATGAAGTAAAGTACCTCTAATTCCAATAGCTTGCAATTTCCGTAGTAAGCCACGGTGCCATACTTTATCGAACGCTTTAGATATGTCAAAGAAAATTGCTTGAGTAGTTATTTCACTGTCAAATGACTTACAAAAGTCATCGTATATACTTAGTAACTGGTACACGGTTGAATCTTTTGGAGTGAATCCTGATTGTGACGGTGTTATTATTTGGTTTGCGTTTAAGTAGTTAGACACATGGCGATGAACACATTTTTCAAGAGTTTTTCCTACGCAACTTAGCAAAGATATAGGACGGTAGTTAGTACACTGTTCTTTGTTCCCCTTTTTATGAATTGGTGTAACGTGTGCTGTTTTCCAGACTGTGGGAAAAATTCCTTCATTAAGTGATCGATTGAAGAGAAAAGTTAATGGTTCAGATATGATTCCAGCGCTGTTTTTTAAAATTATATTATGTATTTGATCAGGGCCTGTCGCCTTTGCTGTGCTTAATTTTGTAAGAGTATTTTTTACTTCTTCTACACTCAAATGTATTTGATTTATACTCGTTAAAAGTTCTGGTACATCTGGGACATCATCGTTGTCTTCAATGGTTGATTGGTTGATGAAGAATTGGTTGAGTATAGTCGCCTTCTCTTTGTTAGTATAATAAGTAACTCCATCTTTTTCTAATGGTGGTATTACGTCGGGATCAGATCCCTTGTTGCTCATGAATGACTTTACTAGTTTCCACCAGTTTTTGGTACCGAATGTCGCGCTGGAAGACGCACGATTGTCTAAATCCTGTAAATAATCTAATTTCCTTTTCCTTATGGCGTAGGTGAGGTCGTTCCTAATTTGTCTAAAGCTTTTCCACGACTGATCGGTATTAAATATTTTCGCTTTTTTGTGGAGCTTATTTTTGTTTCTTATCATTTGTTTAATTTCTTCAGTTATCCATGGTTTGTCGCACTGCCGAACACTAATTGTTTTTACAGGCATACATTTTTTTGCCGTATTGTGTAAAGTGTCAGAAAAGAGTTGTGCAGCCTCTTCTATACTATGTAGAGATACAATGTCCATCCACTCCACATTAGAGAGCTCGTTAGATAGTTTTTCAACGTCGAGTTTTCTATAATCATAAATAGTACGTTTGAATGAAGGGCTA
>JBHNNM010000488.1:0-1951 GCA_048563625.1 Gammaproteobacteria bacterium
AGACAGACAGACAGACAGACAGAGAAATAGAGACAGAGACAGAGAGAGGATAAACTTTCAAATAAAGAAGAAGAAAATACAGAGTAGTTCTCCCTCCCCCTCCCTCCAAATCTACCTGGGTCACAAAAAGGAATATAAGGTCTACACAGGCAGACGTATCAAACATATTTGAATACACATGATTTTATCTTGCACTGCAGCATACATCTTTACTTATAAGCATGTTCTTACGTGAAAAATTAACAGACAAAAATGTAATAACAGCCTAGTCTTAGACTAGAGTTACAAATTTGATAATACGACTCCATAGTTTTGATTTACGCAATAAATTAACGTGCAAGGTGTACGATGTTGATCAAAACTACTGGTTTATAATAAGTATATACCTGTGTATACAAATGAAGATTACTTTCTCATTTAATGTTGTTTTTCAGGTTTTTGTTTTGCTTTTGTTGTTGCTGCCCACCTTTTTTTTATTTTAATTTTTATACAAAAGTGATATGATTCTATACTCAACAACCACACTGTCTAAACAAGATGATACTCACATACAATACAAACAACACAATCAGCAATAACTCAAAACAGAGTATCCGAATATTTAAATGGCTTAAGAATAAGTCGTGCAGACCTCCAGCGTAAACAACCGCATGCTGCACGCAGCAAATCAAACACATTCAATTTCCCAACCGTGCCAGTACATTCATAAAACTAATACTCAGGTGCGAACCACAAAACACGGGCGTCTCGAGCTCCAAGGCAATTCAAACTTCCAAGCAAATGCAGATGTATAAATCAACAAGAATGAAGGCTAAACAAATCAAAGGAGCCTTTTGCTCCTGTACATGCGCACACAAATTGTTACCGTACTATGTGTGTGTGTGTGTGTGTGTGTGTGTGTGTGTGTGTGTGTGTGTGTGTGTGTGTGTGTGTGTGTGTGTGTGTGTGTTTGCGCGCGCGTGCATGTGTGCGTTTAATGACTGTGAATGTGTGCCTGTGCCTGCGTAGACGCGCGTGCGTGCCTGTGTCCGATGAGTGCGCGCATGTGTGCGCACTCGGTAAAGCACACACACACAAAACCAGAAAAAAACACAAAAAACACGGGCGTCTCGAGCTCCAAGGCAATTCAAACTTCCAAGCAAATGCAGATGTATAAATCAACAAAAATGCAGGCTAAACAAATGAAAGGAGCCGTTTGCTCCTGTACATGCGCAGTAATAAAAAATAGCAACAAACTTTATATATACAAAATGCTCGCGTGCAGGATACATGCATTTCCATCGTTCAAAACTCGTGTCAACAGAACCGATCTACATGCTCATTTTCATAATGCTGCGGTGACAGTCTGCAAACGAGACGGAGAAGGGGTATGGAGGTGTGTGTGTGTGTGTGTGTGTGTGTGTGTGTGTGTGTGTGTGTGTGTGTGTGTGTGTGTGTGTGTGTGTGTGTGTGTGTGTGCGTGTGTGCGTGTGTGTGTGTGTGTGTGTGTGTGTGTGTGTGTGTGCTTGTGTGTGTGAGTGTGTGCGTGCGTGCGCGTGCGTGTGTGTGTGCGTGCGCGCGCGTGTGCGCGTGTGTGCGCGCGTCAGTGCGTGCGCACATGCGGCTGTGTGACTACTTGTTGTTGTGTTTACACTGATGAGCGTTTTACTGCAGCCAAACTGCACACACCCACACACAAAAATCCCTTTAAAGAGCGTGCTAGATACAGGCACAGCAACAACAGCAGCAAGAAAAGGAGGAAAGGAGTTAATTTAAACTGGGCAGTTACACTGTAATAAGGTAAGATGGTCTTCACACACATGTATATACAAACAAAAACTACGCAGATAAGTGCCATAGTAGTAAAAACACCTTGAAAATAACAAGTCGTGCGGACCGACGGTTTGAACAACTGCGTGCTGCACGCTCCAGTCAAAACAGCCAACAAACATTCCACAGAGCATGTCAGGCA
>JBHNNM010000489.1:0-1943 GCA_048563625.1 Gammaproteobacteria bacterium
CCAGCACGGGATGTGTAAGAGAAACTCCCCACATAAAAATCAAGCCAGCACGGGATGTGTAAGAGAAACTCCCCACATAAAAATCAAGCTGTTGGGACATTACTATTTTCCACGGTTAACCATAAAGTTGAGAGGGACCGGGATGCAACCATGACGTTATAAATTTCCTCCTGGAACTGAATGGTACTGGTGCTATACGGCACAGCTAAAGCAGACACTAGAACATAGAGGGTGTCAGATTGTTTTCAGTCACGGTGCACACTAAACAAGTGTTACGAAGAAATCATAGTGACGAGTTAAATAACCTTTCAACACCAGCTGTTCCCATTAAGGATAGTGCACATACTCGTTTAAAAACACTTGTAGCGCACATGATAGTTCATAAACATTTATAAAAAATGGTGCCTGCAGGCGCATATATATATACACACATCGAGCAAAAACCACAGACATTACAGCGGTTGAAAACACCCGATAAAGGAGTATCCCTCAAGAAAAGAAGATCACAAGAGAGAACAGCATTCAGAAGTGTACCAACATTATTTAAAAGGCGGTGGAATAAACCAATGCGTCTGTCAAACTCCAAGCACTGGTTTACGACATCCTTCCTTCAACCACTGCCGTATTTAGTTACGCCACAGGTCCCTGAAAACTGTCAGCTAACGAGCAGTTTTTTGTTGTAGTTCAAACAGTAATAAGTTTGTTACAAACAACTCAGATTTTATCAGACGTTTGTTTTATAACTGACCATGTGCTTACGCCAGCTCAAATGAAACCAAAATCGTTTGAATCAAGACGGAACTCTTTTTCTTCTTTTTTACCCGGGGTGGATGCGCCTCGTGTTTATGTGCGTGCTTGGGCGCTAGGTTGCATCCACAGTCTTATCAGTACCGGAACCTTTCGGACGGCGCTGACCGCGTTGGTGGACAGCTGCGCGGAGATAAAGAGTACCCCTTCAGTGGCGTAACTAAATCTGGCAGAGTTTGGAGGAAAGTGCCGGAAAGCGGTGCTCGGAGTGTGTGCGTTTGTCAGACTGAAGGAAGAGTTATATAAAGAAAAATTTCTGCGACTTTCGTTAGTAGCTCCGTAGTGTTGTGCAGTCGCCGGACTGCCATGCAAATGAGCCGGGTTTTCCAAACCCGGATTTTCCTACTTTTTTCTTTTTTTTCTTTTTCTTCTTCTTTTTTTCTTTCTTTCTTCTTTTAAATAAGTTTTCAGCTGCTGCAATATTCAACATTGCGGAAATGTACAACAAGTTCCCCCCCTCCCCTCCCAGGCAGAAAAACTGGAGTCAGAAGTGAAGTCTCTGAAGAAAGTGCTGAACGACCTACAGCAGTACTCCAGGAGGTGGAATCTGCGAGTGTTCAAGGTGCCAGAGAAGGAGACTGCAGGTGTGTGCGATCTTCAGTGAAAAGGTTGGCATCCCGTTCACCGCCAGCGACATCGAGGTGGCCCACAGGACAGGACAACGCAGCAGCACCAGAGCAAGGCCCATTCTTGTGCGATTCTTCGATCGTAAGAAGAGAGACAGCGTCATCATCAGTCGACGCAACCTCAAGAACAAAGGTTATGTCATCGAGGAAGACTTGACGTATGCAAATTATCAAGTGTTCAGAAAGGCGAGTGAACATTCTGCTACGATGTCGGTGTGGAGTTCAAATGGACAAATTCTTGCCAAGGTGAAGAACGGTCGCATTGTTAGAGTGAACATTCACACAGATTTGGATGAAGCTTTCAGGCGTGCTATGTCTGGAAATGAAATGAGTGCAGATGAAGAAGAATAGATAAAAACTTTTGCCGTGTGTCGGTGCTTGTATTTTTCGCTGTGGATGGGAAGGGGCAAGGACGTAATATCACCTTGCTAGTCCAGACTTGACTGTACAGAGGTACTACTTTTATTTGCATCGACTTGCTAATAATTATGATGGCACGTACCCACCCCC
>JBHNNM010000490.1:0-1938 GCA_048563625.1 Gammaproteobacteria bacterium
TACAGGTTTTTAAACAGCTCTCTGGTAACCTCACTGCCTTTATGTTTATGTTCAATAAAACAGGCAATAATATCGGCAATTTCATCCTTAAGCTCATCAGCGACACTTTTCAGGTTAATTATGGCATTCATTAAGGCCTGATGATCCAGACTTTCTTTTTCAGTCAGTTCCTGTTGACGGATTTTACTTAAGAATTTAAAAATTGCACTTTCAAGTACGGATATCTTGTCATGGCTTTTGATAATATCAGATAAATAATGAGGGTTTTGATGCTGCATGGCAGAAGGAACGCCTTTAAGCATAGTAGCAATCAGTTCTCCCATGTGTTTTAGTTCCATTCGGGTCTGTTCCAGTGCCAGGGTTGGGGAGCTAAGAGCATCATTATCAATATATTTGGGCTTGATAATAACCCCGGTTTCCTTTTTGGGTGCAGGGTCAGTTTAATGGCCAGTTTGGCAAACCAGCCGGTAAAGCCGATAAATATGAGGGTATTAATCACATATTGGCATTGGCTATCTGACGGGGTACCAGTTCTGCAGCACTGGCAGTAGAAGCTGCTCCGGGTGACAGCATGACGGCTATTTCAGCCAGTTGCGGTATAAACATAATCCATAACAAAGCACCCAGTACATTAAACATGATATGGACAATGGCAGCCCGTACCGCCTCTACCGGTTTGCCCAGTGCTGCCAGCATAACGGTTACACAGGTACCAATATTGGCACCCAGAGCCAGGGCAATACCTGCAGGCAGGCTTAACAGGCCTTCACTGGCCATAGCAATGGCAATGCCCACAGTTGCTGCTGAAGACTGTACCAGGCCGGTAAACAGGGCTCCAGCCAGCAGACCGATTAATGGACTTTCCATGGTTTTCAAAAATTCAATGAACGGCTCATAGGAACGCAGCGGTACCATGGCATCGCTCATAATTCCCATGCCGAAAAACACCAGAGCAATGCCCATCAGCATCATGCCGTAATATTTTATCTTTTCCTGTTTGCCGGTAAAGGTCATAAAAAAACCAATGGCAACAGGCAGCAGGGCATAGGCTGATAAATTAAAGGCCAGTAACTGCGCAGTGACAGTACTGCCAATATTGGCGCCCATAATGACACCTACGGACTGGCTTAAGGTCATGGTGCCTGCGGTAATAAAACTGACCACCAGAACAGTGGTCACAGAAGAAGAATTAAGTACTCCGGTAACAAAGGCTCCGGTTATGGTGCCCATAAAACGATTGGTGGTTAAACGGGAAAGCAAGGTTTTCAGTGTTTCTCCGGCTGCCTTTTTAAGACCGTCCGAAAGCATATCCAGTCCGGCCAGAAATAGAGCCAAGCCGCCAAACAGCCCCATACCCAACTGAAACCAGTCAATACCTGAGGCTGGATCAGTCGCTCCTTCCAGAGGTGGTGCGGCAGAGAGTCCAGCAGCCATGGAGCAAAATGCAGAATAGCTCCGATTAAAAATATAGCAGCTCCAATGAGCATTATCCACTTAGACATTATTCAATAATAACACAGTGTAAAACGAATAATGAATAGTCAGCTAGTACTCCTGAATAATATAGCGATTAAATGCTGTCTGTACTCGTAATATAAAAAGGGTAGACTGGTTCGGGAAGCTCATCAATACAGTGTGGACCAAAAAGATGAGTCAGAAAATCACGGGTTTTAAGGGTGTAACTTTTATTCTGAAATTCTGTTTTAAAATTTCATCTGAAATTTCAGTAATGTAGATTTGTTGTTCAGTAAGATATTCTGTTAACTTATTAAAGAGTTCAAGACAGCCTGTTTTAATAAGTGCAGAATAATCCACTTTCATAGGTATGTCTTTAAGGATTTTATCATTTCGTTTCAATGATTTACCCATCAGGATGAAATTCCATAATTAGGTTCTACACCAAACAGATAAAGTCCAGTAGACTTATCCCGTTCAGGA
>JBHNNM010000491.1:0-1927 GCA_048563625.1 Gammaproteobacteria bacterium
CTAGATGTGGTTCGGGTGTGTTGTATTGAATGGGAGATGGAACTGTTTACCTATTGTCTGTTGTACTACTGTTGTACCTGGCGAAGCAGCTACCAAAATTCTGATGTGTTGATAACTTTGGGTTTATATACTGTCGATTATGGATAGCATTACAATATTGTCTGTAAATTGCCAAGGCCTTGGCAATACTAGAAAGAGAAGAGACGTTTTCCATTATCTGAAGCAAAAATCTTGCTCGATATACTGTTTGCAAGACACGCATTTCAGTACCAAATTAGAAACATACGTCAAAGCTGAATGGGGATATAATTGCTTTTTTGCACCTTACAGCTCTAATTCAAGGGGAGTAGCAGTAATGTTTATGAACAATTTTGAATTCAAAATCAACGATGTAAAGCGAGATAGGAACGGAAATTTCATTTTTATTTCCTTCTCAATGAAGGATACAGATATTTTGCTTGTCAATGTTTACGGACCGAACCGGGATACACCTGCTTTTTATGAAGAGCTAACGGAAATGGTTAAAGAATACCAAAACCATAATATAATTATAGTAGGCGATTGGAATTTAGTGTTAGACCCCCAGTTAGACAGTTATAATTATAAACATATAAACAACCCAAAAGCCAAAGAGTCCGTTGAAAATATGATGTTAGAACTAGGTTTAACTGACATTTGGAGAGAAGCTAATCCTGATTGCAAACGTTATACGTGGAGAAAAACGAAACCACTTAAGCAAAGTAGGCTTGATTATTTTCTACTCTCTGACTACTTAGTCTCCAGTTTTGAAGATACAGACATTCTTCCTGGATATCGGTCTGACCATTCAATGGTTACCCTTAAGCTTCGCTTTGGAAAAGAAATGAAACGAAACACCTTCTGGAAATTTAATTGCTCCCTACTGAAAGATAAAAAGTACATTGATGAAATAAATGATGAAATAAATAATGTTATAGAACAGTATGCAGCCCCCCACTATGATAAAGCAAGTATCTCGGGCATTGCCAAATCTGACCTTGAACTTACAGTTTCTGACAAGGTTTTTCTAGATTTTTTGCTCATGAAAATAAGAGCACGAACAATTTCTTATGCGACAATGAAAAAGAAAAAAACACGAGAGAAAGAAGACAGTTTGTTAAGAGACATTAAATTATTTGAAGAGAAAGAAAGTAAAACAGAGACGGATATTAAGCATATTGCAGAGAAAAATAAAGAACTAGTTTCACTAAGGAAGAAAACAATGGAGGGTGTACTACTGCGATCAAAAGCGAGGTGGGTGGCAGAAGGAGAAAAGATATCAAAATACTTCTGTAACCTGGAGAAAAGGCACTATGTTAGTAAACAAATGATAAAACTAATTGACGCTAAAGGTGAGGAAATTAAAGAACAACTTGACATAAATAAAGAAGTTAACAATTTTTATAGTAATTTGTATAAAGCCAAGGACCTAGAAGAGTGTGAGATTGAACAGTTGGTAACGGAAATTCCCAAACTATCTGAGGAGGAATCAAGATCATTAGAAGGGAAAATAACAATAGAGGAGGCAGGAACAGCGTTGAAAAATATGAAACATGAAAAAAGCCCTGGTACGGATGGTTTTGGGGCAGAATTTTTCAAGTGCTTTTGGAAGCAGCTTGGACCATTTGTTGTTAGAGCTTTAAATAAGGCATTTGAAGATGGCGAACTATCCACCACTCAAAAGGAAGGCATTATTACTTGCATTCCCAAGGGCGATAAACCTAGAGATAACATTAAAAACTGGAGACCAATCTCTCTCCTTAATGTCATATACAAAATTGGATCTTCCTGTATCGCTAACAGAATTAAAAGAGTACTACCATCATTAATTGATGATGATCAGACAGGTTTCATTTCCAACAGATACATGGGTGATAACGTTCGGTTGATTTATGACTTGATAAACTAT
>JBHNNM010000492.1:0-1926 GCA_048563625.1 Gammaproteobacteria bacterium
CATACACCTTCTTGTACCCAGCTCTTCTTGTGGTTTTGTTCTGGTTAGCATTTCTTAGTGTTTCTCTCTTCTTAGTGAGCTTTTTGGGGGTAGTCCACATGACACAGCCTGTGGCAGGGTGATTTCACACACTAACGTAAACAGGTGGTAAACAGGCTCAAGATCCCCCAGGGTCTCTCCACACTATTGTTTCACCGGTGGAGTGAAGTTCCTTCAAGGGGAGGGGTCCGCGGTGATTCACCGTATGAAAAACTACCTGCTTTACAAAGATGCCACTTGTCTGTGTTCTCCGAGTGCTTCTTCTAGAGCTTTTAGCTAGGCCTTCTTCCATCAGAACTCTTCTTCTTAGTGGTTTTGTTGTTCTTTTTAGCATTTTGTAGGCTCTGTTCTTCACAAAGTGATTTTTGTAAGGCTCCTTTCCAGTTTGACTGGTTCGTTTTAGGGCTTTTTCTTTGGCCTTTTTCTATCTAGCTATTGTTGTTAGTTTTTTGTTTTGTTTTGTACAGCATTTCATAAGACTCCTTTGATTCTGAATGCTTCCTTTGGGTGTGTTTTTCATACACCCTCTTGTACCCAGCTCTTCTTGTGGTTTTGTTCTGGTTAGCATTTTCTAGTGTTTCTCTCTTCTTAGCGTGCTTTTCGGGGGTAGTCCACATGTCACAGCCTGTGGCAGGGTGATTTCACACACAAACGTAAACAGGTGGTGAACAGGCTCAAGATCCCCCAGGGTCTCTCCACACTATTGTTTCACCGGTGGAGTGAAGTTCCTTCAAGGGGAGGGGTCCGCGGTGATTCACCGTATGAAAAACTGCCTGCTTTACAAAGATGCCACTTGTCTGTGTTCTTTGATTTGCTGCTTTTTAAAGCTTCTTGCTAGGCTTTCTTCTATCAGAACTCTTCTTCTTAGTGGTTTTGTTGTTCTTTTAAGCACTTTGTAGGCTCTGTTATTCTCAGAGTAGTTTTCGTAGGGCTCCTTTCCAGTTTGACTGCTTCATTTGAGAGTTTTTCTTTGGCCTTCTTCTATCTAGCTATTGTTGTTAGTGTTTTTGTTTTGTGCAGCATTTCATAAGGCTACTTTAATTCTGAATGCTTTCTTTGAGGGTGGGGGGTGGGGGGCATACACCTTCTTGTACCCAGCTCTTCTTGTGGTTTTGTTCTGGTTAGCATTTCTTAGTGTTTCTCTCTTCTTAGTGAGCTTTTTGGGGGTAGTCCACATGACACAGCCTGTGGCAGGGTGATTTCACACACTAACGTAAACAGGTGGTAAACAGGCTCAAGATCCCCCAGGGTCTCTCCACACTATTGTTTCACCGGTGGAGTGAAGTTCCTTCAAGGGGAGGGGTCCGCGGTGATTCACCGTATGAAAAACTACCTGCTTTACAAAGATGCCACTTGTCTGTGTTCTCCGAGTGCTTCTTCTAGAGCTTTTAGCTAGGCCTTCTTCCATCAGAACTCTTCTTCTTAGTGGTTTTGTTGTTCTTTTTAGCATTTTGTAGGCTCTGTTCTTCACAAAGTGATTTTTGTAAGGCTCCTTTCCAGTTTGACTGGTTCGTTTTAGGGCTTTTTCTTTGGCCTTTTTCTATCTAGCTATTGTTGATAGTTTTTTGTTTTGTTTTGTACAGCATTTCATAAGACTCCTTTGATTCTGAATGCTTCCTTTGGGTGTGTTTTTCATACACCTTCTTGTACCCAGCTCTTCTTGTGGTTTTGTTCTGGTTAGCATTTCTTAGTGTTTCTCTCTTCTTAGTGAGCTTTTTGGGGGTAGTCCACATGACACAGCCTGTGGCAGGGTGATTTCACACACTAACGTAAACAGGTGGTAAACAGGCTCAAGATCCCCCAGGGTCTCTCCACACTATTGTTTCACCGGTGGAGTGAAGTTCCTTCAAGGGGAGGGGTCCGCGGTGATTCACCGTATGAAAAACT
>JBHNNM010000493.1:0-1904 GCA_048563625.1 Gammaproteobacteria bacterium
ACTCGCTATGATAAGCTGGAAAGAAACTATGCCAGTACATTAGCGTTAGGCTGTTGTATGGTGTGGCTTCCTATGTGGAATGGTTAAATTTTGTACACAAAAGATCAACAGCCCCTAATTATTTTAATTCCTTATTTTGGTCCCTGGCCATTCTGGATTGATCTTTTTTTACGTTCCTGTGAAAAAAATAATAAAGTTACCTGGCATCTGTTTGGTGATCACGGCTTTAATAACCTACTGCCAGAAAATGTGATTTTTCACAAACAAACATTCAAAGAGTATTGTTTTAATGTATCAAAAACATTGGTCATTAGTTTTAATCCTTCTAATCCATACAAGCTATGTGATTTAAAGCCAGCATTGGGGGCTGTACATAAAGAATTATTAAAAAATTATGAATATTGGGCATTTTCTGATCTTGATTTGATATATGGTGATTTATTATCTTATTTTAAAAATGATTTAGGACGTTTTGATTTAATATCTACCCATGCCACACGTGTTTCTGGTCATTTATGCTTATTAAAAAATAATGACTATGTTATTACTGCATTTAAAGAAGTAGATAACTGGAAAAGTTTGCTTGAAAATCCAGAGCATATTTTTTTCGATGAGAAAAAATTCAGTAAACGTGTCCTGCCTCACAAGAGCTGGCCTAAATGGTTTAGGCGACTGGTTTATTATAATGATCCTATCCGATGGCGCAGTCGTTTCAATGAAGACTATACGACACCTAGATCTATTAGCCGCTATCAATGGATTAATGGGAATGATAATTTACCAGAACAGTGGTATTGGAACGATGGAGTAATACAAAACAATCAGACAGGCAATAGAAGTTACCCCTATTTTCATTTCTTTGAGTGGAAACTGGAAGACTGGAAAACTATTACACCAGTTCTGTCAGAATTATGTCCTGCTAATAAAGCCTCTAAAATGATACTGACAGTTGATAAGTTTGAATGTTATTAAAGGCATGCTATGCCAGCATTTTAAACAAGCCTCTAATTACCTTCATATTATAATTTTTAATAGGTATTTTTGGCAATATTTCACGTGCAAGCGCTTTATCATATTTTGCGGCATTAAGAAAATAACGCCTTAATAATTTCAATCTAACTTTCGGATATAGAGAGTGTTCTTGATAATCATTAATAGTTTTCATCATTGATTCATACATATAGCGGGTATTTCTATAGCTATTATTAGGATGTTTTCGATAATACATTAAAACATCATTTAACCCTACCATTCGAAACGATTTAGACGTAATTTTAAGCCACATATAAATATCTTCCAATGGTATATTTTTATCCCAACCGCCATACTCGTCTAAAAAATCTTTTCGTATCATACCGGTAGAAGCAACTATTCCAGATCCAGTTTCTGCAAAAATATGTTCAAATTGAATTTCTCTATATGCAGGAAATTTCTGACGTTTATTCTTTATTTGTCCGTTTTCATCAATTATTAATGCATTACCTCCACAGCAGACGACATCTGGATTATCCTCCATAAATTTAACTTGCTTTGCTGTTTTATCCGGCATCATAATATCATCTGAGCCAAATTGACAAACATATTTTCCAGTAGCTAATTTTAAACCTTGATTAAGTGTATCAGATAAACCAGAGTTCTTTTTTCTGATAAAAATAAAATCATGTACTTTATTTATATCCTCAATTATTTCCGGTGTTTTATCAGCAGAACCATCATCCAGTACAATAAGTTCTATATTCGAATAATTACATTGGTTTATAATGCTTAATAAAGAGTCATAAATATATTTTTCATGGTTGTATGCGGATACAATTACAGAAACAATTGGCTCCATAATTAAATATACTCCTAAATTTATTTATCTTGTTATAATCACTAAACACACTAATAATCATCATATAACA
>JBHNNM010000494.1:0-1902 GCA_048563625.1 Gammaproteobacteria bacterium
GATAGTTCTTGGCATGGTAAGTGTTCTTGTATGTTGATTTTTCACAAAACCATTATACTTGTTTAACAAATACCATGCTGCCTATTTTTTAACCACAAAAGATCAACAGCCCCTAGTCTGTGAAACAATATTATTGATATTAGCAATGGCACTGGCAATATCATCAATACCTTTAGCCAGTGAATCTACCTGCATGGAGGTCTGATCGACATCAGCAACAACGCTACTCATTGAATCCAGGGTATCCTTAACCCGTTCCATGCTTACCCCGGTTTTCTGGCGTATGGATTCCGATAAATCAGCAGCCGAGGTAATTTCAGTGGAAATATTATTAAATTCCGCCACGATTTCATCCATGGCAATAGCGGCATTATTGGTTTCAAACTGCTGCTCGTGAACAACCTGGTTACGCTGTTCCGCCCCTTCTTTAAGAGACATGGATGACAGGGACACCTTGTCAGCAGTCTCTCCAATATCCTGCAGCATTTTACGCAGTTTAGCGATAAACGTATTGTAACCCGAGGCAATTTCTTTTAGCTCAGTCACATTGCTGAGTTTTAGCTCTTTATTTAGATCGCCGTTTCCATCGGCAATCTCATTAATATTTTTACTTAATTCATTGACCGGCCTGGTCACAGAGGTTGCAATAAACCAGCCGGTAATAATTAACAACAGCACCAGAACCACACCAATAATTAATATTTGCTGTAACGCCTTATTAAGGGTGGTTTCAAGTTCATTCAATCGTTGTGCCGATTCTTTTTCAACGGATTTCTGTTGCTCATTAAGTTTACTTTCTATGACGGTTAACTGTTGCTCTCCTTTATTAAGTTTATTTTCCCGCTCCTGTTTGACAAAATCTTCTTCTTTACTGCGCAATTCTTCTCTCAGACTGTCAAAGCCTTTAGTTTGTGCATTGATGATTTTTATCAGCTGATGACCCAGTTTATACAGTTCGGCATAGGTTGGTGTTATTTTCTTACTGGCCCTGTCGTAGCTGACATAATCTTCATTACGCAGAGAAAGGATAACCTCTTTTAACAGAGGCTTGATTTTGTTTTTTACAAAATCCATAAACGCAGTCTTAACCAGGGCTTCTTCATCGGACTGAGGTTCCAGGAATGAAAAGGCCATCATCAGATTACTGCGTTCAGTTTTTAATTGTTTAAAGTGGGGAAAAACCCCCGAGTCATCGCCATTGGATAATTTGATTGCAGCATATTCCCAGAGCATTTTTTCTCCTCTGGCCAGGGACTCCATTAACAGATAGACAACACCTGATTTCTGACCGGTCTGAAAAGAACGCTCAATCATATCTTCTTTCTGGGAGGAAATTTTATGTTTGTCTCTGGAAATACTTTCTTTTAAGCGGGAAATCTTCTGTTTTTCTTCTGAAAGCAGTGATTTCTTTTTAGATATGTCCTGCTTCTGTTTGGATAACTGTGAAATTTTCTGATTAATATCCGTCTGAAACAGGTTCAAAGTCTGTTTAACATTAGCAAATTCATTAATACTCAAAACAGCAAAGAACACCATGCCCAGCACGGCACATAAAAGCACCAACCCCAGACGCCCTTTAACAGAATTTAAAAATTGTTTTACATTGAATTGCTTAACTGAACTCACTTACTTCCCCCCAAACCAGCTGTCTAATCAGGCAGGCTGAACCTGTTATTTTTCTTCCAGATGAAGTCTGTACAGGTATTAATCGGCAATTATTATTTTTTCTTTACAGAAAACTCTTACCAGGAAAAGCTTCCTGGTTGGTTTTTTTAGTTAAGTATTAGGGGCTGTTGATCTTTTGTGGTTAAAAAATAGGCAGCATGGTATTTGTTAAACAAGTATAATGGTTTTGTGAAAAATCAACATACAAGAACACTTACCATGCCAAGAACTATCTTA
>JBHNNM010000495.1:0-1901 GCA_048563625.1 Gammaproteobacteria bacterium
CTCATCGCACACTGTCATCACCCCCCCCATCCCTAACTGCCACCCCCCCTCCATCCCTCACGGCCACTGTCATCACCCCTCCCTCCATCCCTCACGATCATCAACCCTCCCTCCATCCCTCACTGCTATTGCTGCATGCGGGGTCACTGCCTCCACTGACTCTGCTGATTCAACAGTCTACCCAGTCTGCCCAGTCTACCCACAAACAGCAGACAATGTCTGCACACGCACATAGTGAACCTTGCCTACACCCTCAGCCTCAATACAGACTGGAAAGAGTCCGATGTTCACAAGGCATTTGCATGGCAGAGAGAAACAGTGTCACTACACTTGCTGTCTACACAAAACAACATTCAGCGTAACTGCATGAGCATCCATATATGAAAACGAGGCTACACCCAAAATCACACATCATGAAATAAGAAAAGTGAAAAAAGAATGAGACCAGAAAAGTGAAGAAATGCACAGAGGAGGGCCAAATCTGTCTATTTTGAACACCTGGCCAAATTAGCCTACGTTGAACACATGGCCAAATTAGCCTACTCTGAGCACCCGGCCAAATTAGCCTACTTTGATGAACACCCTCTCCCTTGTGGGAGTCTGCAGGCTAGCTGCAGTGTAAATCATGGGTCTAATCTATGTAAATCGTGGGACTAATGTAGTCATTTCTGGGTGCTTTTTACAGAAATAATATAATGGCAGTTTCAATGACAGGTACCTTACCACTAAATCACTAATAACCTGGAAGTTGTGTAGTCTGACCAAAGCAGTATCGTCAGGGACCTTGTTCTCAGTCAAAATAGTGAAGCTCTTTTTTCATCAAAGCAGAAATTTCCTGCTTCAGCTTTGTAACTAAGAGTTTTTTTGGTTTTTGTTCTTTGTTTTGTTTTCCCTCCATTAATTCTAAAGCCAATGAAGTGACCTACTTTTACCCCTACTTTCACACAATTAGTCAAGCAAAAACTCATTTGGGACTATGGGGCAAATGCAGCCAGAGAAAACGCTACACTATTCATACTGCAAATGGGAAAATGTATTAACTTTTACAGGTTTCCAAATTCCCCTGTGCCCTTGGATCACTGGATAGGGCACTGATATCAGTCCGAGTATCAGAGGTTATCATCATGCAAAGTTATGAAAGCATCCAAGAAAATAACAAATTCCAGTTTCTCTCAACGCAAAAGACATTTCAGTTTGACTATCTCCCTCAAACAAATGTCACCATCAAAGTTACTTTTAACATTATGTTCCTGAATCCTGTCCATGTATCTTGCAACCATACAAAGCCTGCACCTGATTGCATAAGATCTTACCAAGATCCAAAATTTCTCACAAGTTCCATCTTTCAGTCACCCAGATGAACTAAAATAATAGGTCAATCAGCAAAACTGACGTGAAAGTGAAAGGTTGAATGGAGATGATACCAAGTGAAAGGTTTCACTTCACTGGCCTCTGAGCAAGAGTCAACATTAAAGTTTGTCAACAGATCATCATGCATGCATGGAAGACAGAGAGAAGAGCACTCATCGAAAGGATTGACACGATATCCCAATTAAAGCCAGTCAAAAACCAGAAATAAACCAAAGAGGAAGAGGTACTGGAGGCAGCAGACAGAATGAGAGCAGCACATAACTACAGCAGCTGTAAAACACTTGGCCATTGCAACATATTGGACACTAAAACACTGATTTTTTTGAAAAGAGTCCATTAAGAACAAATCTCTTTTTGTGATTGTATGAAGGGGAAATAAGTGCACACCACAGACCTTTGACAATAACTCTGATAAATAAAATAAATAAAAAACAGGGAAATAAGTGCATACCACAGACCTTTGACAATAAAACTCTGATAAATAAAAATAAAAATAAAAATAAAGACCATTTAAAAACAAATCTCTTTTT
>JBHNNM010000496.1:0-1897 GCA_048563625.1 Gammaproteobacteria bacterium
CACTGAAAAAATAGAGGCAGTTGCAATGGACATGGGGCCAGCCTATCAAAAATCAGTGAGAGAAATCTTGCACAATGCTGATATTGTCTTTGACCGAGTTCATGTCATGAAGAATTTCTCTGACGTGATAAAGAATCAACGTCGGATTGAATTTAGAAGAGCTAAATAGCTGATCCTAAAAGGTGTCCACCCCTATAACCTTTTCTGTTGAATTTCAGAACTAGGAAAGGGGGACACATTCTTCATAAATTTCCTAACATCTTCCATCAGACTTTTCATCGTTGAATGTCGATGATTTCTGGTTACGGTATCATGTAACTGTTTCCATAATAACTCTATTCTGTTTACCCATGGGTGATAGACTGGCTGAAATATCAGTTCAAATTTTTTGTTATGGGACAGAAAGGTTTTCGTTATCTGACTTTTGTGTATAACATAATTATCCGCTATCAATCGGATGGTTTTAGCCTGTCTGTATCTTTTTCTTAACTCTGCCATCAGACGTAAAAACAGGAATGAATTTTTACTCTCCCACTCTACCCAGACAACCTGACCTGTTATAGCATTCAGGGCAGCGGCCAGATAATTCTTCTGGTTTTTACCCGGGGTCGGCATTCTGGTTTGTTGTCCTTTTACAGACCAACAATTGCCGATGCGTGGATTTAAATCAATATCAGCTTCATCCACATAAAAGACAGGATGCTCAGCATTGGCTGTTTGTAAGGCATGCTCTATCCTCTTCATTTTACGAGTTTTTTCCTTATCCTGTATGCACAGTGTCGGGCTGGCTCGTTTCCATTTTATACCCAGTTTGGGTAATAGCCTCCTGACAGTAGAAGAATGAATACAGGTCTGAAATTCCTCATTGACCTGTCGGGTTAATAATTCCGAAGTCCATCTTGAGTTAAACCACCCAAATTCTTTTGGTTGTTTCTGAACCAGCTCCAGTAATCGGGTACAAATGGCTTCATTGATACTATAGGGTGCTCTGCCCCGGTTTTCCGGAACCAGGGCTGATTCACAAAATTGTTCAAAGCGTTGCACCCATTTTCTGATACTTGTCCGGCTGGCACTCAGTAATTGGGAAACCTGTTTTCTGCTGTAACCCTCATTCAGGAGTAAAATTGCTTTAGCCCGTCTTCTGTAGTTACCATCTTTATTAAATTGTACGACTCTTTTTAACCGTCGGCGTACAGGACGGCTCAGTTTCGTTATAATGTTATTCATACTTAAGCTTTGTTTGATCTGTTAATTTTGGTTAATTTCTTTGATCTATAAATAAAGCTTAAGTTCCATTTATATGGACACCATTTTGGAACAGTTATTTAGATGGTCAGCTGATTATTTACCGTCTGGATGACCATCAGGAAATTGCCCGTCATACACTGGCTTGTGAAAAGGGTCCAATCATAAAAAACAATAACCATTACAGAGATAATGAACAGCAACTCACGGTTTATGAGCAACAGCCCGGTCATTTAATTGGCCAGCATCAGGCACAGAGTATTTGTGCTTTGCTCAGACAGAACCACCCTCGTATCTATCGTGATCAACTCAGAGCATCACTCAAACTGTTTCAGCAATATTTACCTCAGCAGGGCCAGGACAGCCTGATTGAGCGGCTGTGTCAATTACATTCATTATCTGCAACCAGTATACGGGATTATCTGCTGGCATGGCAACATCAGCCTGATCGCTTTAACACGGCTATATCGGTATCAGATGTCGAAAAGCTTCCGGTTTCTGATGTGCTTACCCCCTATAGTCAATTCATAAGTATGATCTTTAGGAATTGAAATGAAGCCAATTTGATGATCAAATAGTTGTTATTCAGGCAATTATTCATCAACAAAAAGGCTTCAAATGAGAAGTACCACATTATCAAAAAAACTAAAAG
>JBHNNM010000497.1:0-1892 GCA_048563625.1 Gammaproteobacteria bacterium
ATTTATGAGCTTGATAATTAATCATTTTGTCACAGTTACCATCATGTATTATAGTAACCTACAGGTAAACTACATGCCCCTCGAACCCTCTCCTGAACCCCTCCTGACAGTGGTGCCACCAGAGGTAGCCACTGTCAATGATCTCCAGTGCGAGCAGCTGGCTGTTGACCCCACCCCCACTGCTGGTGTCCTTGGCGACAAGAAAAGGTTATAGGGTCATGGCCCGGAACATGTATACAGTACACTCGGTTACAAGAAGAAGAAGAAGAGAAGAAGAAGAAAGGAAGAAAGAAAGAAGAAACATTTTGGACAATTTATTTTTGGAGATACTGTAGTGGTCTAAGGAAAGCGCCTGATCAACGGGGTGTTTAGTCGCGGAAAGGGGTGTTAACGAAACAAAGTGAACGGCAAACGTGTGTCGGTGTGGGTGGGGTTGCAGGAAGAACAGAATGATGGCTGAAAAGAATGATGATTTTAGCTATGTTAACAAAGCCTGGATCCAAGTGAATGGAGGCTATTCTCTACACCAGGCGGTTGACATGGAGGAAGAACAGAATAATGAAGGAACTGAAAAATATTGATGATTTTTGCCATGTATACAGAGGCCGGACTCAGATCAACAAGACCAGTGGAAGCTATTCACTACACCAGACCGCCTCCACAGATTATCTTCCAAGAGAAAACTGTAACCACAGAAAACGACGTCATCCACGTGCAGCGTCTTCTCGATGAAAAAGAAGTGAGCATAGTATATAATAGGGGTCTGTGATCAGTGGAGTCATCACGCTCATCATTCATCACATCACCACCTCGCTCATCGCACAGAGCACAGCTCAGAGCACAGCGCCAGCAGCACAGCGCCATGATCGAATGAGTACGGGGTAATAGCGTCATTCCCATATCTTCAGCCAAAGCTGCACGTCCAGCACGCAGCGACAGCGACATTTGGCGGCCACCAACTCCAAGGAGCAGTAAAGCGGAGACAGCACGAACGACTCAGAGAGCTGCCCGAGAGCCACTGCAACCGGTCCAAAAGAGCAGCGACGGTGTAGTGAGTATAGTTTGGTAGAGTAGCTGTTTGGCTCTAAACGCAACCAAGCGACAATTCCAAATTGATAGGTGGCAGAATAGCAATGTAGACTTTTTGATACCCGTTCCAAATTATAGACTAGGGATAAAGAAGTCTGGGTATAGAGCATTTTTGGCCTGCCGTTCCAAATTTTAAAACCAGGAAGTAGGGAGTGAGTAGAGATTAAAGTGATAGGGACAAAACAAAAACTGTAAAACTGTAGTTAAAGTAGGTGTAGCTTAGTAAAAAGTAGGGGTAGGGCCACAACTAAAGTCGGTACCATGTGGTCCGACGGAGACTTAGGTAATGACTCTGGCGTTCTCCCAGTGAACGAGGACAACTCCGTAGGTAACTGGACTAATACAACCATGAATATTACGAAAACACCAAAAAGAATCAGAAACAGTACAGAAGATGAAGAAGTGAACATCGAAGGCGAAACCTCCGAAGGCAGTGACTTTGTTCAGCGCCGACGGAGACTAAACAAAAAGGCCCGTCGGGCTAAAGCTAAACTTTTCCCCGAAACACCGATAGAAAAGCCAAAAGAAACGGAAACAGAAATAGCCAAGGAAAAAACCACCGAAAAAGCAAAACCCACCCCTGCCGGTCGACCTTTTCGCCGGCAAGGCAACCAACCGCCACCAACGTTTCTGCAGCATCCCGTAGTGCTAGAAGACCTGGGAACAGGGGTTGCTAGCTTCTTAGACAATGGGCCAAGGACAGCGAGTCTGTTCCAACGAACCATAGGGCCCATCCTATCGCAACGCCCACTACCATCGGGCAAGTTTCTCATCGGCTGCCGATCGAGACAACAGCAAGAGGC
>JBHNNM010000498.1:0-1888 GCA_048563625.1 Gammaproteobacteria bacterium
ACGATGAAAAGTCTGATGGAAGATGTTAGGAAATTTATGAATAATGTGTCCCACTTTCCTGGTTCTGAAATTCAACAGAAAAGGTTATAGGGGGGGACACCTTTTAGGATCAGCTATTTAGAGATCATTAGCATTATGGATAATTTCCAGCGAATCCTTAACTGTCTCACGAACTTCTTCGGTTTCATCATGGCTTAATGACTGAATGGCCGGTATGGCATCAGGGCTTTCTGTAAGGCCCAGGTAATAACAGGCATCATTCCTTACGGCCGGGTTTTCTGATTTCAGTAACTCAGTTAAATCCGGGATAAGCGTTTTAATGCCATCACTTCCCTGCAGGTCTTCAAAAATTGCCCCTATGCCGATCTTGGCACCCAGCGGGGTATCATCATCGGCCATCATTTTAGGGAAAATTTTGAGCAGCTCAGCTTGTTTTTTTACCATGGCCAGGACTTTTTTCATTTCTCCGCTGGTAAACAGTTCAGAAAAATAATCCTGCATGCCGGTGTCTGACTGCAGGCGTGCAATCCACTGCTGTAAGTCTTTTTTACTCTGAGCACCAGTTAATTCAAACGGGCCGATTTTAACCCAGGGGACAGAACGGACATTCAGTTTCTGAGCTTCCTCCGGAACTAGGGCAATATTGCTGACATGTAACTGAGCTATTTCCCCAGCTTTTATTAACTCTGATAATGCCTGCAATACATTTGGGCAGTGCGGACAGCCAGAGGCAATAAACAGGGTGACACTTACAGGTTCCGGCATGGTTTCTCTCTCCTGTTTCAAATTTATTCCAGATTTAATTTTTTGGCCACAAAATCAATGTCCTTATCACCCCGGCCACTGAGATTAACTAGGATTTTTTATCTTCAGGCAGAGTGGCGGCCAGTTTCATGGCATGGGCCACGGCATGAGCACTTTCCAGCGCCGGGATAATGCCTTCGTGACGTGATAAGTCCATAAAGGCATCAAGGCATTCCTGATCCGTTGCGGTTTCGTACTGTACCCGTTCAATATCCTTCAGGTAACAATGTTGAGGGCCGACACCGGGGTAATCAAGTCCGGAAGCAATTGAGTAAACTGGTAATGGTTCGCCCTGGCTGTCCTGCAGAAGACAACAGCTAAAGCCGTGAATAACGCCGGGTTTGCCTTTAGTCATAGTGGCAGCGTGTTCCGGAGTATCCAGACCTTTGCCAGAAGGCTCTACACCGATCATCTGCACATCATCGTCTTCCAGAAACGCAGTAAATAAGCCCATGGCATTACTGCCGCCGCCGACACAGGCTACCAGGTAATCAGGCAGGGTGCCAGTCATGTCCAGAATCTGTTCTCTGGCTTCGGTACCGACAATAGACTGAAAATCCCGTACCATCATAGGGAAGGGATGGGGGGCGACGACTGAACCAATGGCATACAGGGAATTAACCGGATCCTGAAGATAGGCTTCAAAGGCGCTGTCTACGGCGTCTTTAAGTGTTCGGGTGCCGCGATTGACCGGGATCAGTTTAGCGCCCAGTATTTTCATACGAATAACATTAGGATGTTCTTTCTCAACATCAATTTCACCCATATGAATTTCACAGTCGATACCAACCAGGGAACAGGCTGTGGCCAGTGCCACCCCATGCTGACCAGCACCGGTTTCGGCCAGCACTTTGGTTTTACCCATGTGCTTGGCTAATAAGGCTTCCCCCAGACAGTGCTTGATTTTATGAGCACCGGTGTGGTTTAAATCTTCACGTTTTAAATAAATCTGTGCACCGCCACACTTGTTACTTAGATTTTTGGCATGATATATGGGACTGGGGCGCCCGACAAAATGGGTCATTAAATCCGCCAGTTCATTTTTAAAGGCATCGGTATCCTTAATCTCCAGATAGGCCTTATT
>JBHNNM010000499.1:0-1886 GCA_048563625.1 Gammaproteobacteria bacterium
TAAACATGCCAGAAGCTGTGGAAGTTGGTGTTGCTCTGGAGAAATTTTGTCGGTTTGGACTGAGAAAGACACGTGCGCAATCGTGCAGTTGCGAGATACAATAGCTGATAGTGTTTTCTCACTGAATCAAAATTGAATCAAAAGTGCTCAGTTATATATACGCTTTATTTTCACAAGTTATATCAGTTCTGGGATTTTACTACCACAATGAACACAGCAGAATTGGCGACAGTTTTTTTTACAAATTGTGAAACAAATCCAGCAGCAGTTTACGATATTTTATACAAGTTGGTACCTGACAACAACGGTAACAATAATATTAATCCAGAAGATTGTCATAGTTTTGTGGAATTTATACCAGCTGAAACTTGCAAAGCGGCATGCACAGAACACTCGAAAGATTTCTGCGACAAGACTTTCCAGATGTCTACATCACATGTTCGTCAGAAGGTCACTTCCAAAACCGACGTGCACTGAACAAGAAATGAAAATACCTTTAGAGCAAACTGGAGAAAGTTCGGAAAACGAAGACTTAAAAATTGCTCTTAAAAATTGCTAAACATTCCTCACGAAGTTTGGGGTCTTCTAAAAGCTCCGAGTACAAAAAGTGATCTCAAACCAGTCGGATGACCGTATGGGTTGTTAGTGAAACTGTATAGGTAAATAGAACCGTCTAACTTGTTCCAATTACAGTAATAAACACTCCCAATTCGTGCTCTCTTCCTGCTGGGTTTGCCACAGTCATCGAGATCGAAATTAGTGAAACGAGTTTTGGTGGGAACACCATCCAACATTACCGTTCGACAAAAACGTTTGTCTAATTTCGCTTCGAAATTTAAACTCGTTGCTTGTATTCGCAGTACTGTCGCATGGCTCTCGGGCGAGCAGTTAAGACATCGGCCACTTGAGACGTTTGCGATCTCAGGAGATACGCTCCCACACGGATGTGAAGCCCGGAAGATTCTATCCACTGATAGTATGCGGGAACTGGAAACTAATCGGATATACTTTATGAACAACGATTCCGACTGCTCTTTTATCACCGATACCAACATCATGTAAGTTGGAGACAAATGAAAATCGTGAACCCTATTATCAGTTCGGTCCAAATTTTTGCACAGCTTAAAAGAGCGGCCAGTTCTTCACCGTCCAAGTCCATGTCCTCCATACTTTGAGCGTATTTACGCCAATAAACGATATCGTTTCCTCCCATCACTTCGAAAAATATATATCTGGGTAAAGTTGGGAAACTCTCTCCAATCCGTCGTTAAAAAGCGCATAGACGTTTGTCAAAACTTGTATCACAAACCCATACACGTGTTGGGGGCACACGTATGCGAGATCATCCAGGCCGTGTGGGTCTTTTTCGTAGCAACTTTGTATGATTTTCCACCCAGGCCATTCAGCTATTAAACTTTCAGCAGAATCAGGCACTCCGAATGTTACCGGGTATAAATCAACTGGGTTGCACGGGGTAGCAGAGCTCGTGTGAAGTAGTGAATTGGTGTCCGCAGGACTAGTGCCATCCACTTGGGCGAAAACGTACATGTTAAACATGCCAGAAGCTGTGGAAGTTGGTGTTGCTCTGGAGAAATTTTGTCGGTTTGGACTGAGAAAGACACGTGCGCAATCGTGCAGTTGCGAGATACAATAGCTGATAGTGTTTTCTCAGTGAATCAAAATTGAATCAAAAGTGCTCAGTTATATATACGCTTTATTTTCACAAGTTATATCAGTTCTGGGATTTTACTTCCACAATGAAGACAGCAGAATTGGCGAAATATTTTTTTACAAATTGTGAAACAAATCCAGCAGCAGTTTACGATATTTTATACAAGTTGGTACCTGACAACAACGGTAACAATAATAATAATCCAGAAGATTGT
>JBHNNM010000500.1:0-1880 GCA_048563625.1 Gammaproteobacteria bacterium
GGATAAGCTAATTTAATCTGTATTTTTCGGTGTAGTTACTGTTTAGCTACTGCTACTAAGTTTTTTGTGTTGTTTCATGCCGCATTTCCCATTATTATATTCCGATCCTGCACTGTCTGCCCTGCAGCCGTGTACTGCACTAACTAATACTGGAGTCCCTGAATGGCTGTTATTAAAACCGCACTGATCTCTGTCTCAAATAAAGACAATATTGTTGAATTCGCCAAAGCTCTGGCTGAAATGCAGGTCAATATTCTTTCCACCGGAGGTACTGCTAAACTGCTTCAGGATAACAATATTCCGGTGACTGAAGTTTCTGATTATACCGGTTTTCCCGAAATGATGGATGGACGCGTTAAAACCCTGCACCCCAAAGTACATGGCGGTATTTTAGGCCGTCGCGGTTTAGATGATGCGGTAATGCAGGAACACGGCATTGATGCCATCGATATGGTCGTGGTCAACCTGTACCCCTTTGAGGCCACTGTTGCCAATCCTGATTGCGACCTGGCCACAGCTATAGAAAATATTGATATCGGCGGCCCGACCATGGTAAGGGCTGCGGCCAAAAACCATGAAAGCGTAGCTATTGTGGTTAACCCGGAAGGTTATGACGGCATTATTGATGAAATGAAGAGCAGTGCCGGTGAGCTGTCTAAAAAGAGCCTGTTCCAGCTCGCAGTTAAGGCCTTTGAACACACGGCGAAATACGATGGTCATATTGCTAATTACTTGGGCGCCATTAATTATGATGATCAAACTAAAGAGCAGTTCACGCAAACCTGGAGTATGCAGTTTAACAGGTCCCAGCAGATGCGCTATGGCGAAAACCCCCATCAGAATGCGGCATTTTATGTTGAATCCAGTCCTTGGGACGCCTGTGTCGCTACGGCTACCCAGCTCCAGGGCAAGGAATTATCCTATAACAATATCGCTGACACTGATGCCGCCCTGGAATGTGTTAAACAGTTTAATGAAGCCCCGGCCTGCGTGATTGTCAAACACGCCAACCCCTGTGGGGTCGCTTTAGGCTCCAGCCAGCTGGAAGCTTATGACCGGGCATTTCAGACTGATCCGACCTCTGCTTTCGGCGGTATCATTGCTTTTAATGAAGCATTAGCTGCAGAAACCGCTAAAGCCATTGTGGATCGTCAGTTTGTGGAAGTCATAATCGCACCGACCATTGATGAGGACGCCCAGGCCATTCTGGCCGACAAGAAAAATGTCCGAGTTCTGGCCTGTGGTCAGTGGTCAGACACTCCGGTACCGGGCTGGGATTACAAACGGGTCAATGGCGGCCTGCTGGTGCAGGAACGGGATCTGGGAATGATCACTGAAGGTGATCTGAAAGTAGTCACTAAAAAGATCCCCACACCGGAACAGATGGCCGATCTGATCTTTACCTGGAAAGTGGCCAAATTTGTTAAGTCCAATGCCATTGTTTATGCCCGTGACAAACAGACTATTGGGGTCGGCGCCGGGCAGATGAGCCGGGTGTATTCCGCCAAAATCGCCGGTATTAAAGCCGCTGATAAAAATCTGGAAGTAGCCGGTTCGGTCATGGCCTCCGATGCTTTCTTCCCCTTCCGTGACGGCCTGGACTCTGCCGCTGAAGCCGGTATCAGTGCCGTGATTCAGCCCGGCGGCTCTATGCGTGACCAAGAAGTGATTGATGCGACTGATGAACATGGTATTGCTATGGTGTTTACGGGGATGCGGCATTTCAGGCATTAAGAGCGTTCAGCGTTCAGATTATTAGGTGTAGTAGTTCCGACCTGATCTGACAGTCGGCTTGACTTAGTGAGAGTTTCCCGTTTTGATTAAAGGTGTGAATCTTTATAACAAAACAAAAGGAGACTCTCATGTTTCATACTAACAAT
>JBHNNM010000501.1:0-1877 GCA_048563625.1 Gammaproteobacteria bacterium
AAGATGGTTCTTGGCATGGTAAGTGTTCTTGTATGTTGATTTTTCACAAAACCATTATACTTGTTTAACAAATACCATGCTGCCTATTTTTTAACCACAAAAGATCAACAGCCCCTAATTTGAAATACAGGAAAACCCATGACGCAAAATATTCATGACCACCGAATTCTTATTCTGGATTTTGGTTCTCAATATACCCAGTTAATAGCCCGGCGAGTACGTGAAATTGGGGTTTATTGTGAAATACATCCTTCCAACTATGCGGCTGAAGCCATTAAGGAATTTGACCCTAAAGGGATCATTCTTTCTGGCGGTCCTGAAACCGTAACGGCTACCGATACGCCAAGAGCGGCTGATATTGTCTTTGAACTGGGTCTTCCTGTGCTAGGGATCTGCTACGGTATGCAGACCATGACGGAACAGCTGGGCGGCAAGGTGGAAAACGCCGATCACCATGAATACGGTTATGCCCAGGTCAGAGCCCGCGGCCATACCCAGTTGTTAAAAGATATTGAAGATCACGTTACTGAAGAAGGCTACGGTATGCTGGATGTATGGATGTCTCATGGCGACCGGGTTGTGGAAATGCCGGAAGGCTTTAAACTCATGGCCAGTACCGACAATGCACCCATTGCCGCCATGGCGGATGAAACCCGTCATTTTTACGGCATCCAGTTTCACCCGGAGGTTACCCATACCAAGCAGGGTAAACGTATTTTTGAACGCTTTATTGTGGACATCTGCGGCTGTGATACCCTGTGGACCCCGGGCAATATTATTGAAGACAGTATAAAAAACATCCGTGCCAAAGTTGGTAGCGACGAAGTGGTTTTAGGTCTGTCTGGCGGGGTGGATTCATCGGTGGTGGCAGCATTGTTGCATAAAGCTATTGGTGAGCAACTGACCTGTGTATTTGTGGATAATGGTTTATTACGCCTGCATGAAGGCGACCAGGTTATGGCCATGTTTGCCCAGCATATGGGGATTCGTGTACTGCGGATCGATGCTGAAAAACGTTTTCTGGATAAATTGGCCGGTGTCAGCGATCCGGAGCAGAAGCGTAAAATCATCGGTCATGAATTTATTAATGTGTTTGATGAAGAAGCCGGTAAGCTGACCAATGCCAAATGGCTGGCACAGGGTACCATTTATCCCGATGTGATTGAATCCGGCGGTCAGAACGGCACAGCTCACCTGATTAAGTCCCATCATAATGTCGGAGGCCTGCCCGATGATATGGAACTGGGCTTGGTAGAACCCCTGCGTGAACTGTTTAAAGATGAAGTCCGGGAACTGGGCCTGGAGCTGGGCCTGCCCTACGACATGGTTTATCGCCATCCTTTCCCCGGCCCGGGTCTGGGTGTGCGTATTCTGGGTAAAGTAAAAAAAGAATACGCCGATATTCTGCGCCAGGCCGATGCCATTTTTATTGAAGAACTGCATAAAAACGACCTCTACCATAAAGTCTCACAGGCCTTTTCTGTCTTTTTACCAGTCAAGTCGGTGGGTGTTAAAGGCGATGGCCGCTGTTATTCCTATGTCATTGCCCTGCGCGCCGTAGAAACCATTGACTTTATGACTGCCCGCTGGGCCCACCTGCCTTATGAAGTTCTGGAAACCATTTCCAGCCGGATTATTAATGAGGTAGATGAAGTCACCCGCGTCAGTTACGATATTTCTTTCAAGCCTCCCGCTACGATTGAGTGGGAGTGATGGGGGGTTTATAACATATTGAAAATAATAATAAAAACAATCAAATTGAGGTTCTTCTCCGCTTTAATGAGTGAGATTTTGTCCAAAATAGAACATGCTCTGCTCATCAGGAATGGAGGTTTGCCTGATTTTTAGTTTAAAATATTCGGTATCCCGAATCCCTC
>JBHNNM010000502.1:0-1876 GCA_048563625.1 Gammaproteobacteria bacterium
CTTAGACCATCAAAATCAACTGGAATACGTCGATTTTCCCCCATAGTTTGAAAATCAAACCCGGATTCTGTATTGGTCTGCCAGGCCATAACGATATTTCCGTCTTCTAGATCAGTTTCGCAATATTGCCAAATTGTTTCACGAACTCTTTTAGATACATTGCCTAAATACACACCAGCTCTGACCTCAAGTAACCAAACAGCCAGCCTGCCTCTTAGTCTGAGGGGGATATTTTCAGTCACTACAACTATCATTGACATATTATTTAGTTCAACCTGAATAATACTGTTTTAAGCCTGACCTCAAGCCAGGTTTAACGCGGCTGATGTTCCGCTTTGATAAAACACCCAAGACTTTCCCAGTCTATGTGTTTTGATAACTTAATCAACTCATGGTTTAAGTCCAGCATGTTTTCAAGGCGCATCCTGAACAGGTCTTCCTGAGGTATTTTTGGCTGTTTCTTTGGCTTCATTTTGGTCTGGAAATTTGCAAGGTAATAAGGCTTATTTTACCAAAAACTTGCAAATTTAACACCCAAAACTCACCAACATTTCCTTATAAATCAATACACTATGATTTGTTCAGGGCGGACTATTTAACTCCGATGCCCCTCATCACCAATATGTTCGGAAGGTGGAATGGCTGGTGGAACAGAATCTTCCGGAGCTGGTGGTACCTCAATACCACCAGATGAAAGCACTTCTTCAATTTTTGGGATGATTTTTTTTAATATTCTGGTTTCCCTAAAACTATCCCTACAGGCCTGACGCACCGCTTTATCCGGATGAGCCGGACTTGATGCAGCCACTTTAAATGCGACCGGAACCACTGTATCAAACTTATATATATCAGCAATATCATATACAAATGACAGCGGTTTGCCAGTATGAATAAAACCGACAGCAGGTGCATATCCTGCAGCTAAAACAGCAGCCTCCGTAATACCATAAAGGCAGGCATTTGCCGCACTTATACAACGATTGATCATATCACCTTTATTCCAATTTTTTACATCATAATTACGTCCGTTCCAGGTAATATTGTATTGTCTAGCCATTTGTTTATACAAAGCTCTGACTCTAGCTCCTTCAATACCTCTGAGTTGCTGCACACTTCTTTTTTCTGGTGCTGGTTCACCAAATCGGATTTCATACATCTTTCTGACTACCTTTAAACGCAGATCATCATCCAGAGCCAGTTTTGCCTGGTATAATAATTTATCAGATCGCGCTCCTCCAGGTTGACCTGAAGCGTACATGCGTACACCCGCCTCACCGACCCAAACCATTAATGTTCCCACCTGTGCGGCCAGTTTTATAGCAGCATGAGATACCCTTGTACCCGGCTCCAGCATCAGACAGGCAACCGAACCTACCGGAATATGTTTTCTGATGCCTTGCTTATCAATAATAACAAACGCACCGTCTTTTATATCTATTTGTCCGTATTTTATAAAAATCATTGAGACTCTATTTTTTAAAGGAATTGGTTTAAGAGGAATAAAATTCATAAATTTATCTTTATATTACCAATTCATGGGTATGATCTTTAGGAATTGAAATGAAGCCAATTTGATGATCAAATAGTTGTTATTCAGGCAATTATTCATCAACAAAAAGGCTTCAAATGAAAAGTACCACATTATCAAAAAAACTAAAAGTCGTATTGAGTGAAAAGAAACTTAATAAACTGGGCAAAAACATTGGTTTTTCCCAACGATTAAGACAGATAGCCCCTTTTCAGCTTGTAGTGAGTATGATTACAGCTATGGGTGATAAAGAGACAAGGCATTTTGGCTCTTCTCCGCTCTGATGAGTGAAGAAAGATGCTAATACTCACAAAACCTGTTGAAATATAAAGCTTCTGACAGTTTTAT
>JBHNNM010000503.1:0-1868 GCA_048563625.1 Gammaproteobacteria bacterium
AAGCGGCAAGGGTATTTTTGATAGATTTCCTGAGAACATGCGCATAAAATCATCTGACTGTGCCAGGCTATCTGCAAAGCCCAGTTCACTAAAAAAATTCTTACTATGGCTTATATAGACAGGTTCTTTAAGCGGCGTTGGCATCACAGGCACATAATGCCCGCTGAAGACCTGTCTCGGCAGGTGATCCACACCGTCTGCCTTTGCTTCAGGATCACAGTTAAGAGTATCTATGAGTGAATAATTTGCTAAAGACGCAAGATCATCGAGGTTTTTTATAAGTTCCGGAGTTGCTTTTACTTGACTCATTAAAGACTGGGAGATATTCAGTTCGTTTTCTCAGAGAGCTTATACCCCTGAGGTTTATTCTTTTCGTTTGCCTCAGCTTTGGCAGGATTAAAGCGGAGCTCTATAAAATCCCAGTAGGGGTGCATCGACCATTTCAGTTATTATCGATTCTTTCGATTGGTAACGTGCCATCAATTCCTCCAGAAATTCCATGGCTTCTGTCTTCAGGACAGTAGCTGTCAGGTTTTCCGACCTGCGTAAAAACTCAGCGTCTTCTTCTGGACTAACCACCCGGTAGCATTCGGGGAAGCTGTTATCTTGTTCATTGTAGGTAAATATATACGATGGCATTGGCATTGAGCCTCAATCAGTAGAATAATAACTTAAAATGAGGCCTACAATGGCACTTTTCAACCTTTAAAAGGATTAACTTATAAACTAATTCAGGGCGGGAGCATACTTTTAATGATTCTCATTTAGACGCAAATACCGTATCCATTCACCGTACTCCTTGCTGAAGACGCCGTGAATCCATCCATGGAGGCTTTTTGGCAGCGTCCCTGCTGCCAAAACTTCATCAAGAAGCACGGTCAATGGAAACTCAGAAGGTATAAATTTCATTTTGAATATATTTTAACCAAAGTATGATCCAGCCCTGTAAACTAATTTAACGGCAATGTCTCATAATCCGGCAATTTAAAAAGACTCACTGATACCGGCTCCTGAGTGTAATTAATTAATACCCTGGAATAAGAGATACCATCAGCAGCCGACAGTTTATCCCCTTCCGGAAGGTTTTGATCCTGGGAAAGTCCCTTTTCCATTACTGGAAAGCCTTTTTGTAGATAACGTTTAGGATAAAAAGTATTCTGAGACAAATCACAGCCTTCCTGCAGATCAGCAGGAATAACCCTTAAAGTGTCTGCCTGCTGGCCTGCCAGAACCTGTTTAAAATTCTGCATGGCTGTTACCGCATCGGCCATCAGACCCGGGACTGAAATCATTTCATAGCAAAGTTTTTCGTTAACATAAAACTGGTGGTGCTCAGAGGACTTACCTTCAATTAAAGGCGCATCTTTTTGTACGGGCAGTTTTTTCTCACTGAGTTTTAATTCAATAGGTGATGGTATCGTCACTGGCTGATTATTAATCTGAACTATCTGCTGGTTATCATCACTGACGCTGTAGATAATTTTTTTTTGCCGATCAAACAAAATAAACCCTTTGGCATTCATGCTGTCATCAATGCGCAAATAATTATCGGTAACGGTCATCTTAACCGTATATTGACCACTACCCGGCTGATATTCTGAGAAGTTTATTATAGTTGCATCGGTCTTTTGCTTATCTGCGGTTTCCTGAGCCGAAACCGTATTTATCAGCGTCGTTGAGCTGAATACTAAAATAAAAATAACACAACGGATTTTAGTAATTTTATTAAACATTTTATTATCTAAAGTTTAGGGGCTGTTGATCTTTTGTGTACAAAATTTAACCATTCCACATAGGAAGCCACACCATACAACAGCCTAACGCTAATGTACTGGCATAGTTTCTTTCCAGCTTATCATAGCGAGTGG
>JBHNNM010000504.1:0-1864 GCA_048563625.1 Gammaproteobacteria bacterium
TTGGCTTCCAGAGTGGTGTGTGGGCAGTTTTATTGGCAATTTCAAAATTTCATGCGTGCCAGAGCAGAGAGAGCCAAAGCTGCACGGACAAGGACAGTCAAAGCATGTTGGCCACTGAGTTTTGTGCGAACTGTGTTCGTGTGCGCTGTGATACTGGTGATGTGTAGCAGCAGTGACAGTCACACCGGCAGTGGCCAGAGTGACAACCCCGGCGTTCATCGGCAAAAAAACGACACCACATCCCCAATTCAACACTCTGTTGCTGCACTGCATTCATCAATGCAGATGTTGGCGATCGCCACCAGACCTTTGAAGACGGCCCACGCAGCGCAAGGAAAACAAAGCAGGTACGTCACAGTCCAACAGAGCAGACGAAGACTGACCGGTATCGTTGCCGCCTGTGTGTCAGTGCTCCTCGTCGGATACCTACTTACCTGTGGTGATGTGGAATCGAACCCAGGACCAGGAACGGGACAAGAGGCAGGTTACAACGGCAGGGCTCAAGGGAAGGAGGCTAAGAGAGGCGTGCATACACACCCAGCCCAGCCCAGCAGGTTCAGCCAACAGCCACTGGATAGTTTTCATGCTGAAATATCGCACATCTTAAACCAGGCGGTAGCCAGGATGGAATCCACAACCAGGCAACAGGGACACAGCATAGAACGACGGCTTCAAAGCGTCGAAGAGAAAATCGACCATCGGCTACGAGAAGTGGAAGTGAACCAAGCACAGCTCAGCAGCAGTGTAGATGGACTGCGCTCACAGTGCCAGGCGCTTTGGTCTGAGAACCAGGACCTCAGGGACACCGTCAACTATCTCACCAACAAGTGCGACTACAACGACAATCAGAGCAGACGTAACAATCTTCTTTTCCTTGGCTTTGAACCGGTACGGGGAGGTCCGGAATCCTGGCAGGACTGTGAAAGAAAAGTGAAGGAGGTGATCCACGAGGGAATGGGAATCGCAGAGGAGGTCCACATTGAACGCGCGCATAGAGCAGGGAAAGCGATTGTTGCCAGATTTCTGTCATATAAACAAAAGATGGCCGTCCTCTCAAAAGCACGTGAACTAAAGAACTCAGACTACGACCACATATACGTCCGGGAAGATTTTTCAGAGTCTGTACAGACAAAGCGGCAAGCACTAATGAAGCTGCAGCGTGAACTCCGACAGAGTGGCGTGAAGGCCAACCTGTCGTTTGACAAACTGATTGCTGGGGATTCGGTCTATACCTACGACATGGCCAGCAACCGCACCGTCAGGAAGGCCAGGCGCAGCAGACAAGCAACATGGAGAAGAGACGATCAATTCCACGAAGCCGGCCGCAGATGGGACGCACAGGGAGACCGAGATGGTCACCATGGAACCACCAACGACCTCTGGCCCACAGCGACGCCAGAACATCGGCCCAGGTCATCGCCCGCGTCGTCAAACTACCTACTGCCTACCTACCTACCGCCGATGAGCGAGTTCCCTCCTCTGCAGTCAGGGCGAGACGAGATTATGGACACCAGCGTGGACAACGAAGACGTGGCAGAAATAAGGCCGCTATGGAACCCCAACACCAGCGCCATCAATGCCAACATCGCTATTGACAGTACTGTCAACGGCAGCACCACCACCGACAGCAGCAGCATAGCCACCAACGACAACCCTACCACTGGCAGCACCGCCTACTGCAATACTACCATCGGTATCACAGCTAACGGCACCACCACCAAAGTCAGCAACACTAACGACAGCATCGCCAGCAGCAACACCGCCAATGACAACAGCGCCAACGACGTCAGCGTCAACGACAGCATCGCCAAAGGCACTGGAAATGACAATACAACCAAGGGCAGCATCGCCACCGGCAACACCA
>JBHNNM010000505.1:0-1862 GCA_048563625.1 Gammaproteobacteria bacterium
TTGGTGGCCTAGTTTGTAAAGAAGGGCAGCATGGCAGCTTTCTAAGTTTTGTGGCTTCCGGAGAACTGGAAATTGTTAAAACGCTGGAAGGTCAGGAAGTTAAAATTTCTATTATTTCCGAAGGTGATTCACTGGGTGAAATGGCATTAATTGATGGTTTGACACACTCTGCCACGGTCAGAGCCTGTCGGGCATCTACTATTTTAATTCTGCGCCGGGATGATTTTAATACCCTGTTGTCTGAACATCCTGCCGTTGGTATTAAAATTTTAAAAGGGATTGCACGCCTGTTAAGCCTTAATTTACGCAAGGCTTCGGCTCAGTTAACAACCTTTATGACTATGACACAGTAAAGATGGCCCAGTAGAGAAAATCAGAACACTAACGATTAGTACGCTTATTCTTTTTACCACCGAATTTTTTAGCCATATGTCTGGTCTGACGGTGGCGTCGTTCCTGTACCTTTTTGGTTTTTTCATTATTGCGCCGGGTATTGCGAAACGGGTTGGCACTGTTTTTAAATTCCAGACGAATGGGAGTCGCTTCCAGTTTCAGCCATTTACGAAAGCTGTTTACCAGGTAACGTTTATAAGCTTCGGGAATAAACTCGGTCTGAGTGCCATGAATAACAATTAAAGGTGGATTAACACCGCCCTGATGGGCATAACGCAGTTTGATCCGTCTTCCCCTGGCCAGCGGAGGCTGATGCATCTGCACCGCTTCTTCCAGCAGAGTGGTTAATTTAGAGGCCTGGTGACGTTTCATAGCCGATTCAAAGGCTTTATTCACTGAATTGTATAATAAACCGACACCACTGCCGTGCAGGGCAGAAATATAATGGTATTTGGCATAGTCCAGGTAAGGCAGACGACGTTCCAGCTGATCTTTGACAAACTTCCGACCATCCTGGCTCATACCATCCCACTTGTTAATGGTAACAATTAAAGCCCGGCCCTTATCCAGCACGTAGCTTAACAGGTGCAGATCCTGATCCGTCAGGCCTTCATGGGCATCGAGCATTAAAATGACTACATGGGCACTTTCAATAGCCTGCAGAGCCTTGATAATGGAAAATTTTTCCAGGGCATCCTTGACCCGGCTGCGGCGTCGCACACCAGCAGTATCAATAAAGGTATACCGCTGTCCGTCTCGTTCAAAGGGAATAAAAATACTGTCCCGGGTGGTACCCGGCATATCAAAGGCGACCACTCTTTCCTCGCCCATCAGGCGGTTGATCAGGGTAGATTTGCCTACATTAGGCCGGCCTACAATGGCCAGTTTAATACCGGTGTGTTCATAATCATCCACATCACTGTCGGGTTCCGGTTCTTCAGGGATCTCCGCCAGCAGTTCTTCCATTAAAGGCCCGATACCATCACCATGAGAAGAGGAAACGGCATAGGGCTGTCCCAGTCCCAGAGCATAAAATTCAGACTCAACCAGGTCTTCATTCATGCCTTCAGTTTTATTGACCAGCACGATAATTTCCTTGCCCAGTTGTCGCAGATGCTGGGCAATAGTCTGATCGTGGCCGGTAATGCCGCTACGGCCGTCCACCAGAAACAGAATAATATCCGCTTCCTGCATGGCCTGGTAAACCTGGGACTGCATCAAAGTGTCAATACCTTCGTCCTCACCACTGAGACCACCGGTATCAATAACAATATAAGGCCGGTCTCCCACCTTACCATCACCATACTGACGATCCCGGGTGACACCGGGCATACCCGCCACCAGGGCATCCCTGGTTTTTGTCAGACGGTTAAAGAGTGTGGATTTACCTACATTGGGGCGCCCGACCAAGGCAATTACCGGTTTCATAACCTGATTATTTACTCGAAATTATTGGATTAAGCGTTCAG
>JBHNNM010000506.1:0-1862 GCA_048563625.1 Gammaproteobacteria bacterium
TGCGTTTAATTGAACGGCGGCTGGCGGTGCAGATTGCTAATCGTGGTAATCAGTTTAAGGTGACCGGTAAGCCGGATGACCGGGATGCGGCTATATCGGTTCTGGAGCAGTTGTATGAGGAAAGAGCGCATACCATTCTTGATCCTCAGCAGATACATCTGTTTTTACAGAAATCGGGCATTGAAGAGCAGTTAAAAGAGGATGTTCAAACTAATACCAGCCTGGAAGGGGAGGTAGCGGTTCTGGCCGGGCGTAGTTTAATTAAACCCCGGGGTAAAAACCAGCATAACTATCTGACCCGGGTGTTTTCCCATGATATTAATTTTGGTATCGGTCCGGCCGGTACCGGTAAAACTTTTCTGGCGGTGGCCTGTGCGATACAGGCACTGGAACGGGATCAGGTTCGGCGGATTATCCTGACCCGTCCGGCAGTAGAGGCCGGGGAAAATCTGGGCTTTTTGCCTGGCGATTTATCGCAGAAAATTGATCCTTATTTACGCCCTTTATACGATGCGCTGTATGAAATGCTGGGTTTTGAAAAAGTTAGTAAATATATAGAGCGCAATGTTATTGAAGTTGCCCCTCTGGCCTTTATGCGCGGCCGGACTCTGAATGAATCTTATATTATTCTTGATGAAGCCCAGAATACCACCCGCGAACAGATGAAAATGTTTTTAACCCGAATCGGCTTTGGTTCTACTGCCATTGTTACGGGGGATATTACCCAGATTGATCTGTCCGGCGGTAGAGAGTCCGGTCTGAAACATGCTCAAAAGGTGCTTTCAAAAGTTAAAGGGATCAGCTTTACCCTTTTTAATTCTAAAGACGTGGTTCGTCATCAACTGGTGCAGCGTATTGTCGATGCCTATGAAAAAAGTGAATCACAAACCGCTAAACGTCAGGTTTCCGCTAAAGCTACCGGTCGAAAAAAATAATGTCTGCTTCTGCTGATATAAAACTGTTTCTTGATTTACAGAAAGTTATTGATTCGGATACCATTCCTGCCATTGAAAGCATCGAGCATTGGGTTAAAACTACGCTGTTAATAGAGAACCCGGATCTGGCGCCGGATACTGAATTTGAATTGACCATACGAATTGTGGATGAGGATGAAATTCAGGCTTTAAATAACACCTATCGTCATAAAAACAAACCCACCAATGTACTGTCCTTTCCCTATGAAGGCTTTGAATTTGAAGTACCTGAAGAAATTCAGCTGCCCTTATTAGGTGATCTGATTATCTGTCATGATATTGTTGTTGCAGAAGCACAGCAGCAGGCTAAAACCATTATTGAACACTGGGCGCATATGGTGGTACATGGTGTGCTTCACCTTAAAGGCTATGACCATCTTGAGGACAGTGATGCAGAGCAAATGGAAGCTCTGGAAATAAAGATACTGCAGGAGCTTGGTTTTTCTAATCCCTATGAGCAAGAATAAAGCCTTATTCTGGTGTATCTTCTTTATTTTGATGTCCTGTGCTGCATACACTGTGGCAGAAACGATAGTAGAAAAAAAGAATATTCGTTTTGTGAGCGAATTCCCCAGGGAAAATTTAAATGACTGGGAAGAAAAAGAATTTTCCGGTCATACCCGATACCAGTTAAAACGCAGAGTAGATGGTGTGACGGCTTTATATGCCGTCAGCCAGGCTAGTGCATCGGGACTGTTTAAAAAAATTCATATTGATCTGAATAAAACCCCATACCTTAACTGGTCGTGGAAAATTGACCGGCCTCTAAAAGGACTGAATGAGCGCAGTAAAGAAGGCGATGATTATGCCGCCCGGATTTACGTGGTAAAAAAACACGCGCTGTTTTTCTGGAAAACCCGGGCATTAAACTATGTCTGGTCGTCTAAC
>JBHNNM010000507.1:0-1857 GCA_048563625.1 Gammaproteobacteria bacterium
CTCAGCTTCTTCAACCTGCTTATCCAGTTCATGCAGTGACACTTTGTACTTATCCCACCAGCGTTCCAGCTGGGTAATTACTTTCTGGTTATCAGTCACTTCCCGAATAGCTTCTTTGCTGTCAATTTTAAAGTCATAGTAATCATTATCACGCCGGGTAAATACTCTGCTAACATCAAAATCCCCCAGGATTTCTTCCCGGATATATTCATCCTCTGCTTCACGCACAGGTACTCCGCCATGCAGTATGGCTCTGACATCAAATATTTCCGGTGGTGGTGAGGTGTCGGCATAACGGCGGATATTCAGGTTATAGTCATTCTCCTGTATTTCAGACAGTTCAACGACTCTGGAATAGCGCTTAATCTCCTCATAGTCATCAAAAGTGGCCACTATCTTTTCTATATCCTGTGGCCGCAGTTTGTTCTGGTTCTTGCCTTCTTCGTATTCCAGTTCCGAATTAATAAACAATACCTTGCCCTGGCGTTCAGCCGGTTTGTTTTTATTGATAATTAACAGGCAGGCAGGAATACCGGTACCGTAGAACAGACCGGATGGCAGACCGATAACGGCTTCAAGCAAATCATCGTCCAGAATACCCTGACGAATGGCTTTTTCACTGGAGCCTCTGAATAGCACCCCATGAGGCATTACCACACCCATCATGCCTTCGGCATTAAGGCTGGCAATCATATGCTGGACAAAAGCTAAATCACCCGCGTCTTTGGGTGGTGTACCGTAAGGGAAACGGCCATAGGGATCATGTTCGGCTTCTTCCTTACCCCATTTCTTCAGACTAAAGGGCGGATTGGCAATCACCCGGTCAAAAGTCATTAACTCACCCTGACGGGTATGCTGTGGATCACGCAGGGTATCCCCTTTACGAATATCTGCATTAAATACCCCATGCAGAAACATATTCATTTTACAGATAGCCCAGGTGTTCAGATTCATTTCCTGCCCGTATAAGGACAGATTGGCCGGGTTCTCACCATGACGGGCCAGGTAATTTCGGGTCTGAATTAACATACCGCCTGAACCCACTGTGGGGTCATATATCCGCTGACCGGCATGAGGTTTAAGCAGTGCGACCAGGGTTTGCACCACTTCTGAGGGCGTGTAAAATTCACCACCTTTTTTACCGGCACTGTCGGCAAACATTTTAATCAGGTATTCATAAGCCGTACCCAATAAATCAGGCTTCTCAAAATCACCATTACGCAGACGATACTTGCTGAAATGGGACAGTAAGTCCCGCAGTTTGGCATCAGTCAGCTTATTTTTGATATTGAAATCAATAGTAACCAGCACACCGTCCAGACTGGGGTTATGCTCTTCAATAGCTTCAGTGGCTTTATTCAGCTGCGCCCCAATGTCATGCTTTAAGTCTTTTAAATGTCCCCAACGGGCCTGTTCCGGGATATAAAAGGTGGTGTCGTACTCGTCTTCATCCTGTGCCAGTGCTGTGGCCTGGGCTTCGGTTTTATCCTTGTCCAGGTAATACTGGATCACTTTTTCCTGTTCTTCTTCAAAAGCATCCGACAGACGCTTGAGGAACATCATGCCGAAAATATAATCCTTAAACTCTGAGGCATCCATATTGCCACGAAGGATATCGGCAGTTTCCCAGAGGAAAGATTCAAGTTGTTGCAGGGTGATGGGGTCTGACATAGTTATTCTTTATTATTGCACTAACCATTTAGTCTGCCAGAAACAGGGTTTGTTTGCCAGTGGGTTAATATATTTCCAGTATGAGTGTTAATGGCCCGTTCTATTAAAGCACAACAAGATTATTCCATTAAATTGCATGAAAATTACAGTTAACAAAACTTAATTCCATCAAGCTTTATCAAACTA
>JBHNNM010000508.1:0-1847 GCA_048563625.1 Gammaproteobacteria bacterium
GCTCTTCTTCACACCATTCTGCACCACTTCACACTCTGTAGTCCATCCAGGCCACAGACATTCCTCATCATACAACATTCCATTCCACATAGCACCTTATAACAAATAAATATCTTCCGCCCGTAGTATCATTTAAATCTGCCCTCAACACCCACCTTTTCTCCTCTGCACTCTGATTACTTTGTCTGTGTGCGTGCAGTTGAGTGCCATTGCTTTCGTGCGTCTGTGTGTGTGTGTTCCGGCCACATTCCACATCACAAGTGCTGTAGTGTTTATGTGCTTAGTAGGGTTCAATTTGCATTTCACACTACTCAATTCCACACCACATTAAACATTTTCACATCACACATCATTCCATCACATCACACCAAAAGATTTTACACCACACCACCTTTCACGTCACACCATTCCACACCACACCATTCCACATCACACCACCATTGCACAACATTCCACATCACATTACTACATACCGCATGTTCCACGCCACATCTCTCAGACATTTAATGTCGCAACACATCTCACCTCGGACCACCATATTCTACATCTGACATCACATTACACCACAGTCTGCCTCCCACCACCATTTCACACCACCACATCTCAAAGCACAACATATTCGACATCACACAGCCACAGTCCACATCGCACCATTCCAGATCCACAACTATTCCACACCACACCCACATTCAACACCACAGCACATTTCACACCACACCATATTCCACATCGCATACCACCTCATCTTGATTTTACATCGTCACACCAACACAGCTGACATCACAACACATTGCATCATTTTCCACATCTGACGTCACACAACCACAGCACATTGCATATGCCACATTCTTCATCACCACAATTCCACACCACCACATTTCACATCACCTAACTTTCCACATTTTGCATTATGTAACATTCCACATAACTGACGAGGCACCACAGTCCACACCACGCCATATTCGACATCGCACATTTTGCATTTCACATCACACCAGGTCTGAAAATGCAACATTCCACATCGCACCACATTTCACATACACATCACACCACATTTCATATCGCACCATAATTCACCTCAAATCACGTGACTCCACCACGTGTCAGCACACCATTTCACATGCCCACATTCCACCATGCACATCGCCACATTCAAATATAAAATACACATCACACTACCCACAGCACACATTCCATACCACACCACACATCCCACACTGCATTTCGACCATCATTCTGCATGTCTAATTGGGCGTCAAACCATTCCGCATCACTCGGTATTACTTCCACAACCACATTTCACATCTTGCATCAGCACACCGCCACATTCCCCATGCACTACACCATTCCACATCGCATCACACCATTTCACACCTGACGTTGCACGACATCACAGCGTCACACCACTGATGTCGCACATATTCTACATTGCACCTTACCAGTCCACATCACAGCCACAGGGTGAATAAGGTACAACATCCCACATCTGGCATTGCAAAACGTTGCACATCACACCAAATTTGACATCACGCCGTGTGATCTGGTGGTATTGAAATACGTGAAATGTGGTGTGATGTAGAATGATGTGCTGTGCCGGAAATGTGGTTTGATGTGAAATATTGAGCTGTGGTGGTCAGATTTGAATGTCAGTGTAACACATTGTCATTGCGGCATCTCGCACCTCGTCACATCATTCCACCACATTTTACATTGCATCATCTGACCATCTCCACGTCACACGGCCACATTCCACGTCACACCATCATTCCTCACCATATCGCCCATTTCATATCACACCAGCACCTCTCGCAATACACTATTCCACTTTGCAATACCATATTTAAAAT
>JBHNNM010000509.1:0-1844 GCA_048563625.1 Gammaproteobacteria bacterium
GTGCTATCCGTTTTGGCCTTCGAGACTGCGAAGGATGGCACAGGCGCATATCCCCAAGATGGAAAGGCATTAAGACGGAGGGCCCACCCGTCTTAGGTTATGATCCAGTCCGTAATCCACCGAGCTCTGACATGGACTACAGGCTCTTGAGCTTGCGTCTGAGATCTTTATGCACGCGGACCTCGGTTTATGTAATTAAAGACTCATTCCAAGGATGGTTGTAGAACCTGCACAGAATGTGACTCTGGAGAAACATCAGGGCAGGTGCAAAGCCTAGCACGTAACGGTCACCCATCCATTTGTTGACCAGGCTCCATCATGTTAACTCTGGTTTTCGAGAACGAGTGCTCTTGTTCTGTACCTTTCTCTTGTTTAACATCAAAGTTGTCTCCGAAGAGGTAGTGGCGGGGACTGAGATCCTAGGAGGTGGGGGAAATGGGTAGATTATACCTAACACTGCACGGCCAGTGACACCACCAGAGTTACTCCAACATTAAGATGGGCAGCGACGAGAGCCGTTCTAATGTTTCATTAATTGTGAGGGACAAAGTCATAAGGCAGTATCCACAGACCACAAAAAAAATTAAGACACAGGAAGTCTGCACCGGAATCGAACTAAAGTCCTTTTGCATACTACTACCAGCCCAACGCCTTACTGTTAGGCCAAAACCGGCTCTGAAAAGCTGCACAGGGAAGAACGGTACCACTTTAAAGCCCCCCCCCCCCCCACCGCCCCGCCCGTAACCGAAGGTAAATACCGTTAGTGTCACTTATTGACTACCAGTAAGGCATCAAATTTCAACAATCTGCTTTAATTCCATCTCTGGAACAACCCCTCATTATCTGTCTGATCTCCTTCGACCTTATACGGCGGTATCCACAGCTCACAACTTTTGAAGGGACAGAAAATCTGAACCGGCATCAAACTCAAGTCCGTTTGCTTACTACTACCAGCCCAACGCCTTATTGCTAGGCCAAACTTTTGAACTGTCGCAAGACAATTACGATCCGCATCCAACACACGAACCTCTGTCACCCCTCGTGTAAAACCTCTGTCACCCCTCGTGTAAACACAAAAATATTTGGTGAAAGATCGTTTCCTTACGTTGGCGCCACCCTGGTTGTGCCTCCTCTTTTAAGGCCGCCCTCAAGACGCACCTGCTCACTGTTTTTAAACTGCCTTTTTTACAGCCGTGCTTATCCACTCGTTTGTGTGTGTGTGTATGTGTGCTGCTGTTGTTGTTGTTAGTGTTACTGTAAAGCGCCCTGTGCACCCACCTTGGGCGGTACATGGGCGCTCTAGAAATCCTCTTTATTATTGTTGTTATTATTACTTCATATAAAACAATTCATTTTCATTATCTGTATTTGTACTGTGTAGTTCTTATAAATGCAAATACGCCTTTGTATCTCTTATCATATGAAAATGCTATGATGTGGCTTGCTTGCTAGATGTAAATCTGCCTATCTGGTTTCCTATTATAATTCATTTGTTATTAATGTTACAATTTTAAAGCCTTTATTTTTAATCAATCACTCTTACATTGTAATGCTTTTAAGTTACATTCTGACGCTTTGCCTGCGAGTAGTTAATATTACACAAACATACTAAATATATTCACTGTTCGGCCAATTGTAGGGGTGTCCACAGGGTAACCGACTTGGAAAAATGTCCAGTTCGAATCTCCAAGGATGAAGCTCCGACGCCTTTGCCTTTTTGTTTGGCTAGTGATTTAGTTTTCTGTCCCACCTTGTTGATATTTTTCTTTCTTCTCTCTCTGTTTCATATTATAGTTTGTTTTGTGTGGCCTTTTATTTGAAGTGTGGCGTTTCAGTTTTTTTCG
>JBHNNM010000510.1:0-1833 GCA_048563625.1 Gammaproteobacteria bacterium
ATATTGCTAAAAAGAATGGCTTTTATTATGTTTACAGCGGCAATGTGCATGACAAGCTCAGCAGCAGTACGTTCTGTCATCATTGTTGTCAGGAACTGATTGGCCGGGACTGGTATGAGTTAAGTGAATGGAATTTAACATCTGATGGTCATTGCAGGCACTGCGGCACAGCTTTGCATGGACTGTTTGACCCTCAGCCTAGGCGTTGGGGCAGTCGCCGTCAGCCCATTGCTTTATAAATACTGTTAAAACTGGGTGACAAACAGAATAAAAGTGTAATAAAAGTGGAAAATAGTTATAGAAAACTTGAGAAAGTGGTTCCATTGCCGGAAAAATACTATACTTTGTAGCGGGCAGGTTTAAAATAGGTAATATTCTTGTAATAACGGACTCTGGTATTTTGTAGACGCTGGTATTTTATAAAAGAACGGTAGAAGATAAAATAATTATGGAAACAGAAGTGGTTGATGCCAAACGCCTGAGGCTCTTTAAGCCGTTTCATGCACTTTCAGAGAAACAGCTGGACTATATTTCCGTTAATACCCAGGTATTGAATATGCCCAAAGGTAAGGTCATTCTGGAATTAAACTCTGATTCAAAAGACAAATTTTTATTACTTGAAGGCCTTTTAAAACTGACAGCATTTGATGATTCAGAAATGATTCTGGAAGCCGGTACAGAAAGAGCTCAGAGTCCAGTCGCTCAATTACGTCCCAGCCGATACAAGGTCACAACCGAGGCACCCAGTAAGATCCTGGTATTAAAAGAAGACTTTATGGACACCACTATCGAACAGTCAGAAACATCAGCCTATAGTATTAATGAAACTCAACTGGACGAAGAACATGAAGAAGACCGGGTATTGTATGAACTCATTCTGGAACTGCAGAAAGGGGATTTTATACTGCCTAGTATGCCCAGTATTGCTACCCGTATTCGTGAAGTGGTGGCGGATGAAAATTCCAGTGCAGTAGACATTGCCAATGTGATTCTGACGGATCCGGCCATTCCCGCTAAAATTATTAAAGCCGCCAATAGCGCACTTTATCAGCGCCGTAAAAAAGCCGAGGATTTAAAAACAGCGGTAGTCAGTCTGGGAACCAAAACCACAGTACAACTGGTCACTGCCTTTACATTGAAAGAAATATTTACCTCTAAAAATCCCCTTATGACCAAACAGATGTGTATGCTCTGGGAGCACAGCATTGAAATTGCTGCCATCAGTTTTGTACTGGCAAAAATAACCCCTGGTTTTAATGCGGAACATGCGCTGCTGGCCGGGCTTATCCATGATATAGGTGTAGTGGCTATTTTAAACAAGGCTGTTGATCATCCTCTGATTATGGATAGCGAGGAACATTTGGGTAAAGTGATAAAAAAAATGCATTCTCAGGTTGGTTCATCCATTTTAAGCCGCTGGGACTTTTCGGAAGATTTTATTGAGGTGACCGAAGAAACAGAAAACTGGATGCGGGACTACAACGACAAGCCTGGTCTGGTAGATATTGTTAATATGGCGCATTTACACAGCTATATCGGCACCCCACGCCAGCGTGAGGTACCTATTATTGACCAGACACCGGCTTTCCATAAACTGGCTCTGGGCCAGTTGACGCCTAAGCTAAGCATCAAAGTGCTGGAAAAGGCTAAGGAAAAGATAGCACAAACCAAGGCGCTGCTGCATTTATAGAAGGGCCTGAATAAACAGGCATTATTTGTAGTAGTTCCGACCTGATCTGACAGTCCTCCCGTTTTGAAGGTGTCTGTCAGATTAAACCTGAGCTAAATTTTTTTCAGCCCAGACTGATTTCCCATCAGTTAATGTTTCTATGG
>JBHNNM010000511.1:0-1831 GCA_048563625.1 Gammaproteobacteria bacterium
TTCACGGCGGCTTCAGCAAGGGATACCCGGTTCCTGTTACGGGCTATCGGTTAACTGAGGTAATCAATGTTTTTTAAATGATTCTCCTTTTTTGGGGGAGCTGAAACTCTAAACTTTAGTTTTCTAAATAATGAAATTCTAATTAAGCGGTTTGGGGGCGATAGCTGTGATTTTATTTTCTCAAAGTACAAGTTAAATTGTCAAATCAAGAACACTAATATTGGTTTGAATAGTATTTGAAAGTTATCTTTTTGGATAGTTTGATCTGTCTGTGGAATTGACTGTTTTATGCTGGAAGATACATTTAATCCTATCCATGAACAAGATAATATTCACTGTTTGTATTTCAGGAAGTAATCAAATTGAGATTAGAGGGTCAACTCAATCGGTAAATAGCATCTTCAATTTTATTGATGGCACGATAAACTTGATCCAGGTCTTTAATTTACGATTCTCTGACTTTATATTTGTTATCCTGAGGTAATGCGGCATAATCAGTTTCTGATTCGTAAAATATTGCACAGACCGCATGAGCTTAAAAAACAATTTGGCATCCGATTCAGATAGCTTCACCCTTTTTTAGCTTTCGGTAAAAAAATCATCATCCTATAATTTATCTGTTAGAATCGTTTAAACGATTCTTCAGAAAAATGTGCAACTAAATGATCCTATGAGAAAAAACAAAACAGGTCGTAATAACCCTTGCCCTTGTGGCAGCGGTAAAAAATATAAACGGTGTTGTTTGAACCAGCAAACCAGCACAGAAAACAGCCCATCAGACTCTGCTGCTATACCGGGTTTCAGAGAAGCGTTTGAAGGGCAGGAGTTCAATGATCTAGAAGAGGCAGAACAGTTTGCCAATGCTTTTATGCAAAGCAGAAATAGCAGGCCACTGGAAGAATTTCATGATTTATCACCTGAGCAGATGATGCGACTTCTTCACTTTCCGTATGAATCTCCCGAAGTCGTTAAATTTTCAGAGCCAAAATCTGATGTCAGCTCGGTGCCCATTATTAAACTCATGTTGTTGTTACTTAATGGCATTGGCGAAAAGGGCGCTAAAGCCACAGCCAAAGGCAATTTACCCAGAAATCTGTGCCGTGAAATTGCTGTTAATTACTATTCGGAAGAGGAATATCAGCAAAGAACAAAATATCGCAATATCAATACAGAAATGGACTATTTTGATTTACATGTGGTTAGAATTATTGCCAAACTAGCGGGTTTGATAAAAAAATATAAAGGCAAATACCTACTGGCTAAAAAAGGAATAACCTTTTTATCAGAGGATAAGCAACAGGAATTATATCTATTGCTGTTTCAAATTTATACCAGCAAATTTAACTGGGCTTATCGGGACGGATATCCAGAGCTTTCTATTATTCAGATGTCATTTGCCTTTACTCTCTATATGTTAAGCCGTTATGGTGCACAATGGCAGGAGCACAGTACTTTTTGTGAGTACAGTTTAAATGCTTTTCCAATAGTATTGAATGAAATCGAAGAAACCACCTGGTCAACGCCGGAGAAGGACTTTCAACGTTGTTATGCTCATCGCACATTGGAAAATTTTGCTGTTTTCTTTGGTCTGGCTGAAATGGATGCTGAAAGTCAACACAGGTTCCTTAAAGAAGACTATCAAATTCGAAAACTTCCGTTGCTTGATGAAATGGTCAGTTTTAATATCAGAACAGTTCATTAAGGACGAATATCTAGGGGCTGTTGATCTTTTGTGGTTAAAAAATAGGCAGCATGGTATTTGTTAAACAAGTATAATGGTTTTGTGAAAAATCAACATACAAGAACACTTACCATGCCAAGAACTATCTTA
>JBHNNM010000512.1:0-1831 GCA_048563625.1 Gammaproteobacteria bacterium
GCCCAGGATGTCCACCTCGACTCTCACACAGCTCCTGAACTATGATATATCAGCATATATATATGGGTCGTTCTCAGAAACTGTGTACCACTTGGGGTAGGTAACTTCAAACTCGTATTTGAGGGTAATCTTTTATTGCAATGTAAATATTTTTATTTCTTGTCCTTGTATGTTGATGTGAGCGATAATAAAAACAGTAATGACTGCCAGAGTTGTGTGTTATGTACTTTAAATCGGACTGATGTTGCGAAGTGAATCAAAAATGGCGCCACCGATTTGTGACATCGCCAACACCATTGGAAAGAATGTATCAGAAACTTCATAAAAACCACACAGTGACAATGCATTTAACTTCAGATGATCATATTAAATGCATTTCTTAGGTTGGAAGCACGTTTGTCTTCAACTACAATAAAAAATCGTATATAATTAACCATTTTTGAAAGTATTAACATCGTAACCCATCGTTTCCACTCGGACACAACGTGAAACTGAAAACGCTGCAGCGCTCACAAACTCAACACAGGAACTACTTTCAGCATTTAACACACGACACACAGTACCGGTTGTTGTACAGGGATAGTTAAATCCTGAAGTTGAGTCTGAACAGTGAAATTTGAGCTGAACTGATGTGTAAGATTTTCGTTTCCCGCCTGAGATGTTACGATGTTAATTCTAAGAAGCACCATCAATTTAATTGAGACTAGAATTAGGGCCTAATTTCAGACGAATCAGTCCGCGTAAACCGCGGGAAAGGCGAATGTGCACATCTGTGCACTCTCGCGGATCCTGCGTTTGACCAGTGTTCGTGTTTTGATTTCGTTTCAACGAACCGTGTCCGTGTTCGCTTGCTAATGGTTGACGGAAATTGGAACACTAGTCTCTGATTGAAGGTAAGTTTGTGTGCTTTTTGAAACATTTGGTGTTTTTATAATAACTGATTATTGTTCTTGAGTATTTTATGTTTGCGTTTTATAATTGTCTTCTCTCTGAAAGCTCGTAGATTGTGATCAGAAAATAAAGAATATGGAAAAGTGAGATTTAAAAAAAATCTGGTCTGTTTGGAGGGATGATGGAAATGTCTTTAAACTGGGACAAAAATGACCGTCATGAACTAACATAACATTTTTCGGGCATATTAGTTTCAGTTAAAACATTTACTAGTAACAGCAAGATTGCTTTTATTTTAATTCGAGGTAGAAGTCGGAAATTCGACCTTCCGTTTCACTCGCAACTTGGAAACCGAAACGGTGTCTTCTTCGTTACGATGTTAAAGACGAATGTACCAAAATAAAATCTAAGAATTTGCTGCTGCCTCAGTATTATTGAAGCAAGGTCGAATGTATGTCTTGGTGCTATACTTTTCGCAATGGAGCAAATGCTTCTCTTTTTTCCACCCACATGGATCGGCAAAAATGAATGCACCAAGATCTAAGATTTCACACGCACGTAGAAGCTGTGCGTTCGCGTTGCCATGTTACGAAGTTAAACGGACCCACATTGAAATAAAACTGACACGCTTCTTCTGTTCTTTTCAGTTTGAACATAATGAAATGTTGTTTGTTTTTTAATTCCTTTTCATATATTTAGAATAATGACTTGATATTGACAAATTTCACGGCTTGCCAAAGTCGGTCAGTCAGAGCATTAACATCGTAATGCGGAAAGCGGTGCGGTTTTGCTTTCAGTGTTACGAAGTTTAAACGGACACATATTTGTACCAAGATATTAGCATGTTTTCTACTCACTTTTTGTTTGAACGTAATAACATTTTTAGTTTTCTATTCCCCGTCATTTATTACATAAAATCATTAAAACATTACTTGATGTT
>JBHNNM010000513.1:0-1823 GCA_048563625.1 Gammaproteobacteria bacterium
CTAAAGTTCAGGTTTTAGACCAGAAATTCCACATATGCCGGATTTTGAGTTTCATCCCAGTAATGATAGCCCAGCTCATCCAGATATTTATTAAACTCATCCAGATCACTGTCCGGCACCTGAATACCCGCCAGAACACGGCCAAATGCAGCACCGTGATTCCGGTAATGAAACAGGCTGATATTCCAGTTCTGTCCCATGCCTCTTAAAAAACGTAATAAGGCACCAGGACGCTCGGGAAATTCAAAACGGTACAGGTGTTCATTTTTAATATCCGGGGCATGTCCACCCACCATATGGCGTAAATGCAGCTTGGCTATTTCATTATCACTTAAATCAATAACCGGATAGCCCTTGCTTTCCAGAACATTAAACAGCTCTTCTTTTTCTTCTTCCGCATTGGACACCTTAACACCCACAAAAATATGTGCCGCCTTATCACTGGAATAGCGATAGTTAAACTCAGTAATTCCCCGGGTACCAATAATTTTACAGAATTTCAGGAAACTGCCGGGGCGTTCATCAATTGTCGCCGAGAACAATAGTTCCCGGTTTTCACCCAGCTCTGCCCGTTCCGCCACATGCCGCAGCCGGTCAAAATTGATATTAGCGCCGCTGTTAATAGCCACCAGAGTTTTATTCTGTATTTCCCGTTCCCTGATGTATTTTTTTAAACCAGCCACCGCCAGTGCTCCAGCCGGTTCAGTAACCGTACGGGTATCATCAAAAATATCCTTAATGGCCGCACAGATCTCATCGGCACTGACCAGCAGTACTTCATCCACACATTCCCGCGCGACTCTGAAAGTTTCTTTACCCACCTGCCGAACCGCTACACCGTCAGCAAAGATACCCACCTGATCCAGCAATACCCGCTCATCCGCCCGTAAGCCTTCATACATGGAAGCGGCATCATCCGGCTCAACCCCAATAATTTTTATCTGCGGATAAAGATATTTAACATAAGTGGCCACACCAGCAATCAGGCCGCCACCACCCACCGGTACAAATATCGCTTCGGGCACCGTACTGCACTGCTGCATAATCTCCATACCCACCGTACCCTGGCCGGCAATAACATCCGGATCATCATAGGGGTGAATAAAAGTCCAGCCCTGAACCTCTTCCAGCTTGCGGGCATGTTCATAAGCTTCATCATAACTATTGCCATACAATTCCACCCTGGCACCCAGCCGTTTTACGGCTGTCACTTTAATTTCCGGCGTGGTTTTAGGCATAACAATCAGGGCATCAATATTCATCTTACTGGCCGACAGAGCCACCCCCTGAGCATGGTTCCCTGCCGAGGCGGCAATCACACCCTGAGCTTTCTCCTCATCCGTCAACTGCACAATTTTATTATAAGCACCGCGCAGTTTAAACGAAAAAACCGGCTGCAGATCTTCCCTCTTAAGCAGAATCTGATTCCCGGTACGCAAGGACAAATTAACAGCCTCATCCAACGGCACCTTTTCTACAATCTCATAAACCCTGGCTTTGAGGATTTTTTTTACATAGCTTTCTAACATATTATCCTGACCATTATGGTCATAAAAAATTTCTGTTTTTTAATTTAAAGTCCGTAGTGGATGCAAGAACCAGCTTTGCTGAAGACGTCGTGAATCCACCCATGGAGACTTTTCGGCAGCGTCCATGCTGCCGAAACTTCATCAAAGCTGGTTCTTGCATCCACTACTACGAATATATAAAGGACAAACTAATCTCTGTCCTCTTCCCCCTCTATTCTTACAGACAAATTTATTCCAATATTTCAAATCTGGACTCTACAAGAGTATCCGGTAACAGGGATTGCCTTACCGGGG
>JBHNNM010000514.1:0-1819 GCA_048563625.1 Gammaproteobacteria bacterium
GCTTCCTCACCCTTAACAAAGAAGCTATAGATATAAATCAACAGCCCAATCAGGAAGACAATACCCGCTACTTCACGCATCATATAGAATACCTGCAGCTTGTCCTGTACTTCCATAAAGCCCATTGGGTTTTCAGTGTAACGCTGTAACCAGACCTGCAGTACGCCTGCGGCAGTCAGGAACAGGGTAATAAATACCATTGCTACGGTCATTAACCAGAACGCCCACATTTCAACTACCTGAGACTGATTGCTGTTGGCCGCCGCACGACCGCGCAGCAGAGGCATGGCGTAGGAGATAATGGTCAGTACAATCATCACATAGGCTCCGTAGAAGGCCATATGACCATGAGCCGCAGTGACCTGGGTACCATGGGTGTAGTAGTTAACCGGTGCCAGGGTATGGATAAAGCCCCACACACCTGCGCCTAAGAAGGCCATTACTGCTGTGCCCTGTGCCCATAAGACGGCTGCCTTATTGGGGTGTTCACGACGACGCTGGTTCACCATATTAAAGGCATACAGTACCATCATAAAGAAAGGAATAGGCTCCATGGCTGAGAAGATAGAACCCCACCACTGCCAGTACTCAGGAGTACCAATCCAGTAGTAGTGGTGTCCGGTACCAATCAGACCGGTGATTAAGCTCATGGCGATAATGATGTATAACCATTTTTCAATGATTTCACGGTCAACACCGGTGGTCTTAATCAGTACAAAGGCCAGGATAGCACCCATAATCAGTTCCCACACGCCTTCTACCCACAGGTGGACAACCCACCACCACCAGAATTTGTCTTCAATCAGGTTGCTGGGGTTAACAAAGGAGAACAGGAAGAAGACCGCCAGACCGGTTAAGCCGATAAACAGAATCATGCTGATAACGGTTTTACGGCCTTTTAATATGGTCATGCCGATATTAAACAGGAAGCCTAGGGCCACCACCACAATTCCCAGCTTGGTTATCGTGGGCTGTTCCAGAAATTCCCGCCCCATGGTGGGCAACAGGTCATTCATGGTCATCTCGGCCAGAGTGGCATAAGGCACCAGCAGGTAACCTAAAATGGTCGCAGCACCGGCCGCCAGGAATATCCAGAACAGTAAGGTCGCCAGCATGGGACTGAACAGTTCGGTTTCTGATTCTTCCGGTACCAGGTAATACGCCGCACCCATAAAGCCGAACAGTAACCAGACTATCAGCAGGTTGGTGTGTACCATACGGGCAACGTTAAATGGAATAGCCGGGAATAAAAAGTCTCCCCAGATATACTGGGCGCCTAACACGGCACCAAACAGGATTTGACCTAAAAACAGGCCAATGGCTGCGATAAAATACAGTTTCGCAACAGATTGTGATTGATATTGCATAGTCCTTACTCTCCCTTAACCCTGAATGTTTGGTGGCCAGTTGGCAGTATTTACCTCAGAGGTCCACTTCAGGAACTCAGCCACGGCGCTCAGCTCTTCATCACTCAGCTTAAACTGAGGCATGCTGCGACGACCGGGAATACCATTTTTAGGACGACTCTTAATGAAACCCATTATGGCTTCTTTACTGTTGCCGAATCGTTTGTAGACATTGCCCAGCTCAGGTGCAAAATACGCGCCCTCGCCCAGCAGGGTATGACAGCCGATACAGTCGTGGTCTTCCCAGACTTTCTTGCCCAGTACTATCTCTGGGGTGATATTTGCATCGTTTGAACGCTCGGGCAGCACTCCCTGCGTATCAAAGGTTAGGGCCAGAAGTAACAGGAAGAAGAAGATACTTCCCCCGTAAAAGATATTTCTGGCCATGGTTTTTGTAAACACTTCACTCATGG
>JBHNNM010000515.1:0-1814 GCA_048563625.1 Gammaproteobacteria bacterium
GTGGGGATGTTGTGTGGGGAGGTGGAGGGCAGGGGTAAGGGTGGGGAGGGCAAGGTCGGGATGGGAAGGGGGGGGGGGGGGGTCGGAATGAGAGTGCAGGGAGGTCGGTATCGGGTAGGGGAAAGGGCGGGGAGGGCAGGGTTGGGGGGGGGGGGGGCACTGTCGGGTAGGGGAGGGCAGCGTGAGGGGTCGAGAGGGCGATTGGAGGGGTTTAATTTTCAATATTTTCTTGTAGCGGGTATTGCCATGTTGATGATGACGTTAGGGCATAGAACTTTTACCGGGTTGGGTCTTACCCAGTTTTTACTAGAATAGCTCCTTCACGGTTTGCCTTGTATTCTACCTATATCACTGAGGTTCGTTTTATTTCCACCATCGCACTAATCATTACTGACGGTTTTTAACTTTTAACCTAATAATTCTCTATTTCCGCCATTAATATTTCACCGCACACCAACACGACACCAAGACAGGCAAAATGCTCACACTGTAAAACACTGAAGTACAAACAGCCTCAAACACATTCATGTCAAACATAACATCCGTACGGTGAATCACAGAGAGATCATTGTATATCTCGAATGGTTTATTCCATATCCCACTGAGATAAACGTCGTATAGGTAGGAGACGATATAACCTGCATGCAAAGCAATAACAGAAGTGATTAATCATACCTGAGGTTAGTAGTCTGCACACAGGAGGATACTGGCAATAAGAATCCTGTGAAAAGGGTGTGTAAAATAAATAATCCAAGGCGGCACAAGATTGACACTAGTGAAGATGGAGGATCCGTGAAGACACGTAAAAGAAATAAATACTCCAAAGGGTATTCCGTGGAAACTGGTAGAAGATTAATCCAAGGAATAAAGCGAAATCCTAACTGCCAACCGTTAACAAACTCAACTATTCCAACCCAAGAAGAGAGGTTTCTATTATGGAGAGGTTCCTGGCTAAAAAGTCCCTCTGCCTGGAGAACATCGACTTTTATACTAAACGTGACGTCTTTATGACGTTACTTTCCTACCTACCTTCTTTCTCTTACTATTTCTGCGTATTCACCAAAACCTCAGTACCCCTTTTTCTATATTATTCCTATTAATATTACTACGCATGGTGTACTTCATCCTAGTCCCTCTGCAAGTAGTCCCTAACGGTCACTTTCTTACCTATCAGTCTACCTAATGGGCCTGACCGACTTGTTCTGTACTGGCCCTATATTCCAACTGCTCTTATTCTATTTCTGGCAGCCCCACCGGTAACGGCGAAGGCACTTGTGCCCGTGCACAACAGAGTGCACGCCTTGTTTGCTGTGCGCAGCTCGGCCCCTGACCAGTACCATTCGTTCGGCCCTTGACTTTAGACGGGAAAGGACACTACTGCACCCCACAACCGCACCAAAGCCAAGCACCAGCGGCCATTTTCCGGCTGGGACAAAACCTTATCAGTCTTAACTTTTCAACTAAAAACTTACACAGACCATTTCAACAACAGTTTAACTAAATCTAATAAAACACAATTTTAACAAAAGGATCAATAACCCGTATGTTTTTATTATTAAAAACCTGTACCTATAAACTATAAGCCAGGCCAACTCTACTTTCCGTATTCCTTTTTTCTTTTTCTTTTTTATTATTTTTATGATTAATGTATCTATTAAAATAATATTTCTACTCTGTAACAGAACCATTACGCCACATACGGCAAGGCACGTAGTCACTCAAAACAAACGACAACAAAAACAACAAGACACTTTTGTGATTGTTTGTTCATCTAGTCAACGGTGCTTCAGAGAAACTCTGCCCTGGTGATTACC
>JBHNNM010000516.1:0-1813 GCA_048563625.1 Gammaproteobacteria bacterium
TTTATTTATCTCTCTCTCTCTCTCTCTCTCTCTCTCTCTCTCTCTCTCTCTCTCTCTCTCTCTCTCTCTCTCTCTCATCCTTCCTGATCCTTTCCCGTCTACAGGTCTACAAAGCAAAAGATGTGTGCAACAGCTCACTTACAATAAAGGAGTATTTATGCATAACGTTCTGAATAATAATTCCCCAAACTACCTGCCACAACTCTTCATTAGTCACCAGTCCCACTACATTAACTCTACGAATAACCTCTGCGAGCCATGGCCAAGGCTTATAATTGACTTGTTTAAAATTAGCCATATCCTTCGCTAGAGCGTCCCTCTGGAATTCTCTGCCTCAAAGCATAGTTTTGTATTTCTCTTCGTTATTTCAAACATAATCTGCACAAATATATGTCTGAGAATAACCTTTCGTCAGTACTGACGGATTTGTTTGAATCACACGTTTGCCTAAAAATTTGATTGTTGTATACATATATGTCCATGAAAGAAATTGAATTCCGATGTTTCTGCACATTTGTGGGAACTCTGTGAAACTGCATTAATCAATTGCATATTCGTACTTATAATATATGTTTGTGGTATAGTCGTGCTATCTGTGTTCGTAGTATAGCAAGGACTGGCTGTTAGATAGATCCAAATGGACCTAACGCTACTATCCTTGAGTATAAAATTTTTCGAGTTGGGAGTTCTCTCTCTCTCTCTCCCTCTCTGTTTGTGTGTGTGTGCGTGTGTGTGTGTGTGTGTGTGCGTGTGTGTGTGTGTGTGTGTGTGTGTGTGTGTGTGTGTGTGTGTGTGTGTGTGTGTGTGTGTGTGTGTGTGTGTGTGTGTGTGTTTGAGTGTATATTTGAGCAGGTTCATGCTGAAATAAATGTTTGACACTAAAATCTGGAAAATTTGCAGAAGCGCACAGGAACAGATAGATGCATGTGTGTGTGGACCAAGGCACCAACTGTCGAGTCAACCTTCATAATGCATCCATTTTTTCATTTTTTATTTTAAAAAACAAACAAGAAGTTATCTACAATCATCAAAATTCATCGTCAGTAATTAATACAAGTCAGGTAATGTAGGTGTCGAACGAAGAAACACCTTGGTGTGATGCTAAAGACTGAACCGTGGTCTTATCCACAGTCTTTTCCCACGAACATGCTGGCGCTTTGCTTTCTGCGAAACTAACGGGTAGATCTGCTCGGAAAACCGTTTTGTCTCCATTTAGGTCTTCTGGTAAAGTCAAACCAGCAGAAATGTTTTGACTTAGAACCTTCTGTCGACACTTCCTTAGTTTCTTGAACAGCAGAACTTTAAACCTTGTAACGAATAAAGAGTAGAACACGATATTTATGCTGCTGTTAATGAAAACAACTATGGAAACACTGGCGTAAACCACTAACCTATGAGATCGTAAAGACGCGTTCCTGTGGAGGCGTTCCGATGTTAGAATCAAAATGATGCATTCACCTACAACGTGGGCAATGAACGTCGAGACACACATTGAAAGCACAGTGTAAAGTAACCGACGAGGTTTCCATTCGTCCTGTTGGAAAGATTCTGCGCCTTGCCTTGACTGGGAGGGATCGATGCGAAACATTCACCACACTTTCCACACCACCACAGCCATTACAGTGACCTGAATCACTGCTGGAATAAAAACACTGAATAAATTCCCTCCAATCAGACTAACTGGTTGGTAAGTTTTGCTACCAGTAATTCGCAGATAATGAGCATAATGCGAGAGAGTAAAGTCCCAAACGGCGAAGCCTGCCAGAACCAGTTTTATTCGAAGACGGGACAGGAGCCTCTCGGACCGAAAAGG
>JBHNNM010000517.1:0-1811 GCA_048563625.1 Gammaproteobacteria bacterium
CCAGAGGGATTCGGGATACCGAATATTTTAAACTAAAAATCAGGCAAACCTCCATTCCTGATGAGCAGAGCATGTTCTATTTTGGACAAAATCTCACTCATTAAAGCGGAGAACAACCAGAATTATTTATGAGATCAAAGCCAGCCATGTCGAAGTGCTGGCCGTGATCCATAAACGCCAGAATCTTCAGGCTGATGAGATTTTGAGAGAATAAAAAATGGTTAAAATTTACTGGTAATGATGGGTATTCTGGAATATTAAATGTAGTAATTTATATCAGGTCTGAACTACCACACATTAAAAAAGGGGCTTACGCCCCTTTTTTAATGCTTACCTCTTCTTTTTAGATTTTTTTCTAATAGCAGTTTTCTTTTTAGTTACTGCTTTTTTCTTAGTAGAGGCTTTCTTTTTACTTACCGACTTCTTCTTAGCAGCTACTTTTTTCTTACTTACGGCCTTTTTCTTAGCAGCTACTTTCTTCTTGCTTACTGCTTTCTTCTTAGTGGCTACTTTTTTCTTACTTACGGCCTTTTTCTTAGCGGCTACTTTTTTCTTGCTTACTGCCTTCTTCTTGGCGGCTACTTTTTTCTTGCTTACTGCCTTCTTCTTGGCGGCTACTTTTTTCTTGCTTACTGCCTTTTTCTTGGTGGCTGCTTTTTTCTTGCTTACAGCCTTTTTCTTAGTAGCTGCTTTCTTCGTATCTTTCTTCTCTGCCACTATAGTTTCTTCTTTAACTTCTTCTACCGGTTCAGCTTCAATAACCTCTGCTTCAGTAGATTTATCTTCCAGTCTTGGTTTAACCAGAGGATCCAGCACTTTAGTAATACGTTCAAAAATTTCTTCTACTGTGCCGGTACCATCAATCGCTACATTTTTACTTTGCTGTTTATAATAGGAAATTAACGGCTCTGTTTGCGAGCTATAGACTTTAAGACGATGACGAATAGTATCTTCATTATCATCGGCACGTTGAATCAGTTTGCCGCCGCATTTGTCACAGACATTGGAAAGCATGGGCGGGTTGGTATAGATATTATACATTTGCCCACAGTCTGCACAGGTTCTGCGGCCCGTTAAACGGTGCATTAAATCATCTGAATCAACATAAATAAGAATGGTTTTTTCCAGGGGCTGGTAAATAGAATTTAACATTTTATCCAGCGCTTCAGCCTGGGGAATATTTCTGGGAAAACCATCCAGAATAAAACCATATAAGGCGTCCGGTTCTTTAAGACGCTCTTCTATAATACCCAGTACAATTTCATCTGAAACCAGCTCACCGGCTTCCATGGCTTCTTTGGCCTTTATACCGTATTCCGTTTCATCCCTGACTGCAGCCCTGAGTAAGTCACCGGTTGATATTTGCGGGATGCCGTATTTTTCAACCAGTAATTTTGCCTGTGTACCTTTACCAGAACCTGGAGCGCCTAATAAAACAATTCTCATCTTTTTCTCACTAATTCTTTATAAACTGGTAACTATTCAGTGTACCTGCAGCCATTCACTCTACGTTGCTTTAATTTATACTGAGTAGTTACATAAACTGTTTGTTATAAATTTTACTTTCAAGAGCTATATTATGTCATTCTAACTCAGAGTTTTATAAAGTAAAGATTTCTATAGCTTTTAGCCGCCATTTTCAGCTCTTTTTGGGTAATAGTAAAAGATATAAAACGATATAGTATTAAATCTGATGTATCCCCACGAATTTATTAGAAAATTCGAGGTTTAAATAAGATCGACTTTCATGGTGAAATATGATCAAATTTGTTTCGACCAAAAAACAAATCAAAAGAACACCATGAAAGCCG
>JBHNNM010000518.1:0-1806 GCA_048563625.1 Gammaproteobacteria bacterium
GTAATCGAAGGCGTCATGTTTGGTGAGTTGAGTATTTTGCTGTTGTTGTGTTTTGTTTTTTTGCCTTATTTTAGGAGTGTGCATGGGTGTATGGGAATGGATGTGTGAGTGAATGTCTTTACAATGCCATTCTTGTACGCAGACTCTGGACCGTGGAGAAAGATGTCTAGGGCCTGACCTGCAATGTCCGCGATAACGACATCATCAGGCTCCACGTGTCCGAGTCACCAGGAGTCAGCCTGGGGAGCTGTTGAAGCCATCCAGAAAGGGTTATTGTGCAGGCTGTTAGAAAGGGCATTGTTGTCGGGAAATGTTGCATTATGTGTTGAACACATCTACAAATGTTTTTTGTCAGTACTGTCCTAGGCGAGAAGTCCTTCGACGTGGAACAGGCCTCAGCAGCATCTGCCAAGCTTCCCGGCCGTCGCCCACCGCCACATTGAAGAGGACCAGGAAACAAAGGCATCATGTTTGGTGAGTTGAGCTTTTTGTTTGTGCCGGACTGTGTTGGTGTATTATTTGAACACTTTCACAAATGTTTTCTGTTAGAACTGTCCTAGGCGACAAGGCCTCTGAAGTGGAGCAAGTGCCAAGCTTCCTGAAAGTCGCCCACCAGCACACTTGACAGGAAGAGGAGCAGTAAACGAATGCGTCATGTTTGGTGAGTTGAGCATTTTGCTGTTGTTGTATTTTCTTTTCTTTTTTCCCCTTATTTTAGGAGTGTGCATGGGTGTATGGGAATGTATGTGTGAGTGAATGACTTTACAATGCCATTCTTGTGCGCAGACTCTGGACCGTGGAGAAAGATGTCTAGGGCCTGACCTGCAATGTCCGCGATAACTACATCATCAGGCTCCACGTGTCCGAGTCACCAGCAGTCAGCCTGGGGAGCTGTTGAAGCCATCCAGTAAAAGGGTTATTGTGGAGGCTGTTAGAAAGGGCATTGTTGTCGAGAAATGTTCCATCATGTGTTAAACACATCTACAAATGTTTTTTGTCAGTACTGTCCTAGGCGAGAAGTCCTTCGACGTGGAACAGGCCTCAGCAGCAGCAGCCAAGCTTTCCGGCCGTCGCCTACCGCCACATTAAAGAGGACCAGTAAACAAAGGCATGATATTTGGTGAGTTGAGCTTTTTCTTTGTGCCGGACCATGTTGGATTATCTCTTGAACACTTTCACAAATGTTTTCTGTTAGAATTGTCCTAGGCGACAAGGCCTCCGAAGTGGAGCAAGTGCCAAGCTTCCTGAAAGTCGCCCACCAGCACACTGGACAGGAACAGGAGCAGTAATCGAAGGCGTCATGTTTGGTGAGTTTAGTATTTTGCTGTTATTGTGTTTTGTTTTGTTTTTTTTCCTTTTTTAGGAGTGTGCATGGGTGTATGGGAATGGATGTGTGAGTGAATGACTTTACAATGCCATTCTTGTGCGCAGACTCTGGATCGTGGAGAAAAATGTCTAGGGCCTGACCTGCAATGTCCGCGATAACGACATCATGAGGGTTCACGTGTCCGAGTCACCAGGAGTCAGCCTGGGGAGCTGTTGAAGCCATCCAGGAAAGGGTTCTTGTTGAGGCTGTTAGAAAGGGCATTATTGTCAGGAAATATTGTATTATGTGTTGAACACATCTACAAATGATTTTTGTCAGTACTGTCCTAGGCGAGAAGTCCTTCTACGTGGAATAGGCCTCAGCATCATCTTGCAAGCTTCCCGACCGTCGCCTACCGCCACATTGAAGAGGACCAGTAAACAAAGGCATCATGTTTGGTGAGTTGAGCTTTTTGTTTGTGCCGGACTACCTTGGTGCTG
>JBHNNM010000519.1:0-1806 GCA_048563625.1 Gammaproteobacteria bacterium
GTATTCATCTGCGTATTAAACGCACTATTGGGGAGGGGGGGGGGGGGATCCTTACACCTTCATCTTGCTCCTAAGTAGGCATCAAAACAAGAGAAGAGAATACACAATGGAGTTAACACACATTTTTGAAATCACATTGAGCTTTAAACTTTGGTTCCAGGAAAAGAAGTTTGCTGTGGACCTGGTCAAACCTCGCGGCGTTTATTTGAGTGGTAGATGAATCTACCTAGGTCGTGAAGACAACTTTTATCTTGCATCATTCGTCTAAGAGTAGCATAGGAAGGTTGCACAGTATATTTTCTGGGAATATATTTTTGCCTCAGGTCATCAAGAAATTTGCAATAAAATAAGGTATGCATTTCGTCTTCGTACGCCGTGTTACATAATGGACACATCAGATCACCTGGCGTGTGTGCAACATATCTTAGTTTGTGGGTACGCATGTTGGATGCTCCAATTCTGAATCTTATCAAAACGTCCCTAATGTGTTTGTTTGTCACAGAGGTGAAGTATGGTTCTAAGGAAATGGAGATCTTAAACATCCTATATATGGTAAATCTGGTACTATTGCTGATGTGCTCATGCCAGTTCTGGCTATGGCAATCAATAAGCCTTTGTTTAAACGCCTTGATGAATGTTTCTGGATTTTGCACACCTTGATTTTCCCAAACAAATCCGAAGCCAAATTTGTACAAGACCTGACGCACCTGTGACACCCAGCAGAACTTGCCGCTATTATGCAGCAATAACAGCATACTGTAAGCCTTTCGTGGTAGCCTTGAAATGTCCATTGTAGTAAGGCGTAACCAATACTTTATACAGGCTGTATAGGAATGAACATATAGTGGAAAACGACCTGTCTCTCCATATGCCATGTCATTGGGCGTTCTAGGACTAACATTTAAAAGCTTTTTGAGGGCAAATGTGTGAACTTTCTCCACTGACTTATACTCCTTCAGACCCCAAATTTCTGAACCATACAAGAGCATCGGCTTAATTTGAGCATCAAACATCTTGAAAAATATTGGTGCCGAAAAATCCCCAAGCCTCCATAGCGTTCTGAATATGTCAGTAACCCCCTTCCTTGCTTTATTGGCCATTTCGTTCAGAGCATTTGAGAACGTCATTCTAGTTGTAAGGAAAAGGCCCAGGTATTTGTAAGAGTTAACAATTGTAATGTTTTGCCCATTATAGAACCATTTTTCTCTCTTGGCAATGTATCCCCCATTTCTGAAAATCACAATGTTTGATTTGTCCAAGTTAACATGGAGATCAAGTCTGGCACAATTGCGAGCAAGAACATCTAACTGGTTTTGCAACCCAACTATTGTATCTGACAAAAGAACAATGTCGTCTGCAAAAAGCAAAATGAACAGTTCAAGCATATCAGGTAGTAACTGTATTCCATGTCTTCCGTTTTTAATTATATCCCTTGCAAGTTCATTAATAAACAACGAAAAAAGTAACGGGCTAGTTATTTCCCCTTGTTTGAGACCTTTTTGACAAATGAATGCTTCAGTCACATTGTTTCCATTACGAATGCGAGCTTTAACAATCCTGTACATGCTCTGAATAGTCTGTAACATTTTTCCTTTAATACCCGTCTTGTTCAAAATGGGCCACAGTTTACAATGTGAAATTAAATCAAAAGCTTTACGAAAGTCTATGAATGCTACATACAATTTCTTGTTCCTTAATAAATGTCTCTGTATCATAGAAAATAATGTAAAGATATGATCAATGGTAGAGTGGTCCTTGCGAAAACCTGCTTGGATCTCTCCAAGTACGTCATTGTCTTCAACCCAT
>JBHNNM010000520.1:0-1804 GCA_048563625.1 Gammaproteobacteria bacterium
CCAGACCCGAGGATTTTTACAACCTCCCCCTAAAAGGTACCGCCCGCATACTGCACATCACCGATGTCCACGGCCAGCTTAAGCCGGTGTACTTCCGTGAGCCTAATGTCAACCTGGGTGTCGGTGAAGCCTATGGCCGCCCTCCTCATATTGTGGGTAAAAAACTGCTCAAGTGGATGGGCCTGAAACCCAATACCCCTGAAGCCTATGCCTATACCTATTTAAACTTTGACAATGTCGCCCCTATTTACGGCAAGACCGGCGGCTTTGCCCATATTAAAACCCTGCTGGAGCGCCTGCGCAAACAGGCCGGCGGTAAACAGAACACCCTGACCATTGACGGCGGTGACCTCTGGCAGGGTTCCGGTACGGCCCTGTGGACCCGCGGTGTGGACATGGTGGAAGCCTCTAATATTTTAGGTCTGGATGTGATGGTAGGTCACTGGGAATTCACCTATAAGGAAAACGAAGTCCTGAACAATGTCGCCCTGTTTAAAGGCGACTTTATCGGCCAGAATGTCCGGGTCAAGGAAGATGCCTTAATGGGAGATGAATACCCGGCTCTGGTGGAACGCTATGACGGTCTGGGCTTATACGATGAAGATGCCGGTCTGGCGTTTCGCCCCTATGTGATTAAAAACGTCAACGGTGCCCGTATCTGTATTGTCGGTCAGGCATTCCCCCGTACCGGTAATGCCAACCCGCAGGAATTCTTCCCTGACTGGTCCTTTGGTCTGCGTGAAGACGATATGATTGAACTGGTTAAGGACATTCGTGAACAGGAAAAACCCGATGCCATTGTACTGCTGTCACACAATGGTATGGATGTGGACATTAAGATGGCGCAGAATGTTCCAGGTCTGAATGCCGTTTTCGGCGGTCATACCCATGACGGTATGCCCAAACCCCTGAAAGTGAAAAACGTAGAAGGCGGTACCTGTCTGGTGACTAATGCCGGTTCTAATGGCAAGTATGTCGGTGTTATGGACTTTGACTTTAAGGACGGCAAGCTGGTGTCTATGGACTATAAGATGCTGCCGATTATCTCTGACTGGTTACCGGCCGACAAGGAGATGGAAGCCTATATTAACCAGATGCGTCAGACTAAGTATGATGAAAAGATTGTGGAAAGCCGGGCTAAGAAGTTTTTCTACAATAAAAAACGGGTCGGTAAAACCTATGAGGAAATCCTGGGTGAAAAACTGGCCATTGCGGACCGCACCCTGTACCGCCGCGGTAACTTTATGGGCACCTGGGACCAGGTGTTATGTAATGCCCTGAGACATGAGTATAAAGCCGATGTGGCCATGTCCGCCGGGGTACGCTGGGGTACTACAACTTTAAAGGGTGAGTGGATAACCATGGAAGATGTCATGACTCAGTGTGCCATTACCTATGGGGAAACTTATGTGGCGGAAATGGCCGGTCATGACCTGCTCAATATTCTCGAAGGCGTGGCAGACAACCTCTTTACCCCGGACCCTTATTTACAGTCCGGCGGGGACATGGTGCGGGTCGGCGGTATGGATTATACCATTGACCCGTCCAAGCCTCTGTATGAGCGCATTACCGAGGCCCGTCTGGATAACGGCCATGTCATTGAAGCCGACGGCATTTATAAGGTCGCTGGCTGGGCCTCAGTAAACCGGACTCCGGAAGGCCGCTTAATGTGGGATATTGTTCATGATTATATCCTAGCTAAGAAAGATAAGGATAATGTCCTGAAACTGGATAAAATCAATCACCCTAAATTACTGGGGGTGAGCAAGAATCCGGGGATTGCGGATTATCCGGGGGAAATGAC
>JBHNNM010000521.1:0-1802 GCA_048563625.1 Gammaproteobacteria bacterium
GTGGGTGAGATGTTGATACTCATATTACCTATTGCTTATAAAACTGTCAGAAGCTTTATATTTCAACAGGTTTTGTGAGTATTAGCATCTTTCTTCACTCATCAGTGCGGAGAAGAGCCAAGTTATGGTATAATTTATCACTCACCGAAATGGTGAGTCTGCCCTAATATATACCTCAGGAAAGCACCATGCGCACATTTCGCCTAGAACAATCTGATAAAGTAATCACCTCACATGCAGGTGTGGCTCTCATTGGTGCAGCCATTTCCAAATATACATCACTGACACAAGCAATTGATCGTGCGCTGCCAAAACGTCATGGTACACCCACCAGCGATATGATAAAAACCTATCTTGGCCTGTTAGCGCAAGGGAAGAATGACTTTGAGGCCATTAACAATGTGCGTGACGACGAATTTTTTCATCAGGCACTCGAACTTCAAAAGGCTATCCCAACAGAAGCCAGTATACGAACACGGTTTGAAAATGAAGCCACTGAACTCATACCGCTGATTAACCAAACCAACATTGATTTTCTGATCAATAGAGACGTACCCATCACACCACTCGGTACAGGTCATATCCCTCTGGATATTGATGTGACTCCACATGACAACTCCAACACGCAGAAAGAAAATGTGTCACGGACCTACAAAGGGATGGATGGCCATGCACCGATTGCCTGTTATCTTGGGCAAGAGGGCTGCGGTGTCCGCTATGAATTACGCGCCGGAAAACAACACAGTCAATGTGGCTTCATTTCTACACTGACGCATACCTTTGACGCGGTTCATCAAATCATGACGAAGCAACCAGCAGAGCAGCAAAAGCTCTTGGTACGCCTCGATAGCGGGCATGATGCAAAAGACACCCGTGTCTGGCTTTATACCGTTGACAGTCCATTGCAAATAGATTTCCTGATCAAATGGAACCCTCGCAAGGAAGCTTCCTATGCTAATAAGCAGAAATGGCTCGAATATGCTGAACAGCAAGGCGCCAACACCCATTGGGAAAAACCAAGAGAAGGTAAACGCGTGGCGACTTTCAATGTCTATATCGAAGAAGAACACGAAGGAAAGACCTATACCACACTTGATCTTCCCTACCAGGAGATACTGGCTTTATATCGGGATCACGCTACGTCAGAGCAGTTTCATAGTGAGATCAAAACCGACCTGGACCTGGAGACTCCCTTCAGGGAAGTTCGCCAGCAATACACTCATTTTGACACTTGGCCTGTTCACCTACAATATGCTTCGCTGGATTGGACTGGAAGGACTGCTGGGTGACGATTCACCTGTACGACACAAGGCAAAAAGGCGCCGTGTAAAAACAGTGATGCAGGAATTGATATACCTTGCTGCACACATTTATGAACGCGGCCGCCGCCTGGTAATGCGCTTTGGCAGAACGGCACCTGCTTATATGGCATTCCAGCGGGTTTATGAAAAATTATGCTATGGCTAAAGACAACACCGAAAAACCAGCGATTGATCGAGGGCCGTTTGAGTAGGGAGAGGTAACCTTGTGCGAAATTCAGCAAATAACCAAAAGACAGGGACACCCCGTCAAATGCAGATTACTTTAGCCGTTAGTTAAAGCATTTCCGCTGCTAATTTCTCACGGTCTGCCCAAAATTAAACCGCCTTGGGGTGCGCTAAAATTGAAGTTTCGGATTCAGGGTTATACCTTTGTCAGAGAACTTAGAAAGCTGCCTAAATTCAAAGACCTTCATGTACTGATGCATACTTCTCTAAACGGCAATATCAATATGGAAAATGCCATTTCCTGCGGTGCCAATG
>JBHNNM010000522.1:0-1797 GCA_048563625.1 Gammaproteobacteria bacterium
CGGCTCATATGCCAGAGCGCCATAAGAAACATCATCAATGGACACCAGGGCGATTAATGAACTGGGCCAAAGATATTGGAGATGAAGTGCTTATCCGGGTTAAAAGCCGGTTACAACAAAAACAGCATGAAGAGCAGGCTTATCGGGTTTGCCTGGGCTTACTCAATCTGTCCCGACAATATCCCAATGAGCGTTTAAATAAGGCCTGCCAGATTGCCAATCATAAAAATCTCGACCGGCTGAAGCACATTAACTCTATATTGCTCAGCAATCAGGATAAGTTACAGCCTGACTTCTTTGAACAGAAAGAAGCTTCTTCATTACCACAGTCTCATGAGAACATTCGTGGCCGACAGCGAAGCCCGGGAAAGAGAGCAGAGAAAGCAAAAGCGGCTGATTAAAGCCGCCCGCTTTAAACTGGCCGCACATGCCCAGGATATTGATTATCTGCATCCCAGAGGTTTACAGCAATCGGTCATGGCTTCACTTCTGCAATGTGACTGGTTAAACAAAGCTCAGAATCTTCTTGTCACTGGCCCCTGTGGCAGTGGTAAAACCTTTATTGCCTGTGCACTGGGACATACGGCGTGTATGAAAGGGCACAGTGCTAAATATTACCGGTTGTCCCGGTTATTAATGATGCTTACCCAGAGCAAAGCGGACGGCACTTACCTTAAGACACTTCAGTCTCTGGCCAAAACAGACCTGTTGATCATTGATGACTGGGGACTGGAACCATTAAAAGCGGTACAGCGCAATGACTTAATGGAATTGATGGATGATCGCCATGGACATGCATCAACCATTATGCTCAGTCAGTTACCCACAGATCAGTGGTATCAGTCTATTGGTGACAATACGATTGCCGATGCCATTTTAGATCGATTGGTGCACAATGCCCACAGACTGAAATTAAAGGGTGAATCGATGCGAAAAACACGCTCATCATTGACGGATGGTGAACACTTAGGGTAAAAAGACTGTACGCCAATGTGTGGGCAAGGTTGGGTGATGTGGCTATACTATTCCGGACACACAACTTAAAATACTTTTAAAAAGAGAGTGTGTTCAAAATGACAGATAAAACAAGACAAGCAAAGAGCTATACCCCGGAATTCAGAGAATCGGCAGTACAGTTGGCCATCGAGTCAGAAAAGCCGGTTTCAGTAGTCGCCAAAGAACTGGACGTAAACATTAATACCTTACATACCTGGATAAGCAAATATACCCGTCCAGCCAAAGAAAAACAGAACAAAACACAAACAGATGAGCATATTTACGATGAAGTAAAGCGTCTGAAAAAAGAACTGGCCAGGGTAATCCGGGAGCGTGACCTGCTAAAAAAAGCGACGGCATATTTCGCCAGAGAAATCGAGTGAAATATGCCTGGATAAAGCAACACTCTGTAGATCATCCTGTAGCAGAAAGCTTTTTCCAGACCCTGAAAACTGAATGGGTGCATCATCAGAAATTCAGAACCAGGGATGAAGCTAAACAGGTGATATTTGAATATATTGAAGTCTTTTATAACAGGGAAAGACTACATTCTGCCAATGATTATTTATCGCCAAAAGATTACGAAGAACTACAGAAAATGGCTTAAAAAACTGTCCGGAAAAGTGTTGACAGATCAATTCTTCTGTCTGTGGCTCGATTTTGGTGTTTAATATTATTGGCTATTTATAATATAGCCATAAAGAAAACACAATGCTTATCTTAATGTGCCAACTTATTGCTTATTCACGCCAAAATATGATTTTTGTTGTAAAAGACCGTTTTAACTATAAATATAGAAAA